>PMYF01000884.1:2023-4475 GCA_003171295.1 Acidobacteriota bacterium
TTCCTCCAGGCAGCGAGCCGGTCTTCATCCATCTGGGCGACGTCCTCACCTAGAACTCGGAGTTCACCCTGTGTGGGCCGATCGATCCCGGCAATGATGTTGAGCAGGGTCGTCTTCCCGGACCCCGAGGGCCCCATCAGGCAGAGGAACTCACCCGATTCAACCCTGAGGTCGATATTCTCAAGCGCTGCGACGGAGAAAGAATCGCGTTGGAAGACCTTGGAGAGCCCTTTGATTTGAACGACGGCTTCAGCCATGCTGTTTTCCTTTCCCATCAAACTAGGAGGCGCCTCAGCTTCGGGGTTCGCCGCAGGGATTATGCTCCAGCAAAGATTCGCTACGAGCTTGGTGCGACCTTGACTCGTTGACCACTGGTTAACCCCTCCCCGCCATGCACGACGACACGGTCATTGGGGGACACGCCCTCCACAATCTCCACGCGGTCACCAAAGTCACGACCCACCTGGATTTCCCGCATCCGCGCATGGGCCCCAGCGACGACAAACACCGCCATCTTGCCTTCTTTCCGTACCAGCGCGCTGCGTGGAATGGTCAGAGTCTCTCGCGTGGCCTTCTTCTGAGGGTCGGCCGGCTCCAGGAACGAGACGTGGGCGTTCATCTCCGGGCGAAGGTAATCCTCCGGGTGCAGAACCTTGACGCGTACCTCGATCGTAGCCTTCTGCCGGTTAGCTTCCGGGGCGATTTCTGCAACGACACCTTGGTTTACGCGGTCGGGGTAAGCGTCCGCGGTGATCTGACATTGCTGGGTCGCCGAAATCTTGGGGAAATCATTCTGATTGATGTCGAGCTGAACCTGCAGATCGTTCAGGTCTGCCACCGAAGCCACAGAGGCCTTGACGCCCCCGGTCCCTCCAAAATTCATGGTGGAAACCATTTCGCCCTTTTCCACCAAGCGCTCCAAGATCGTCCCGGTAACCGGCGAGCGGATGAGAGTTGAATCCAGCATGGTCTGCGCGTACTCCATCGCCGCCTGAGCCTGGGCCACCTGCGCGCGCGCGTATTCGATCTGCTCGACGCGCGGCCCGATCTTGACCAGCTCGTAATTCTTCTGGGCGCTGGCAAGCTGGCTCTTGGTGACTTCGTATTGCGTGCGCGCGTTGTCGAGCTGGGATTGGGAAGTGATCTGTGCGCGGAACATTTCCTCCGTGCGCTTCAGGTTGAGCTCAGCGTTCTGATAATTGGCGCGCGCCAATTCCACCCCTGCTTGCGCGGCTTCAATCTCTTGCGGGCGTGATCCGGTCTCCAGTTCCCTCAAGTGCGCTTTCGTTACGTCAAGGTTTGCCTGGGCCTGGGCATGCTGCGCCTGGTATTCATTGTCTTCCAACCGGACGAGCACCTGGCCCTCCTTGACGCGGTCACCCTTCTCAATTCCTACCCAGGCGACCTTCCCGACAACCTTCGAGCTTACTTGAATAGGATGGTGGGCCACGATGTATCCCCCGGCGGTCAAAACCACATCTCCCGCACTGGTATTGGATTCCAGAAGCGGACGCTCGACCTCAACCTGCGCGATGTTGCCGAAAATCTTCACACCCACGATCCCCATCAAAACGATGAAGATCACCGCCGCGCCGATGTAAATGAGGAGTCTCCGGCCAGGTTTACGTTTCGGATCGAGAGTCTCCTTCTGCGAGCGGTCGATGTGCAAAACGCTCAGGTCTCTGTTCAAGGGATCACCAGAAGCCATAGGAAGATATCATCCCTCCACACTCTGCCCCCGCGAGTCTCACGATGAGCGCAAGGCCGTGACGATGTTCTCGTGCGCCGCGCGCCAGGCGGGAAAGAACCCGCCGATCACTCCCATGAAAGCGGCAAAGATCATGCCGTCCGTCAGGAGCCGGGGAGTTATCCGGAAATTGAAGGCCACTTCACTGAATGTGGCGAAATTTGTGGTGCCCGTCGTGATGCCGTTAACGGGGAGGGAGAGCATGCAACCCAGTAACCCACCCAGTAACGCAATCAGTACCGACTCCATAATAAAGGATAACAGGATGCTGGCGCGCGAGAAACCCACCACGCGCAAGGTCCCGATTTCCTTGGTGCGGCGTGCCACGGCCGCATACATCGTGTTCATGGCTGCAAAGGAAGCTCCTACGGCCATGAGCGCCGCAATGAACAGTCCCAGCGCCTTGATGGGCGCGGCGAAGCGCGTCTGGCTTTCGTAGTACTCGCGCTCCGAGACCGGTTTCAAATGCAGGCGGCGATCATTGGAAATCTGATCGCCCAGCCGGGTGACGGCCCCGGCGTCAGAGGCGCGCAGCATGACCGAGGAGTATGCCTCGCGGTCGAAGTCCGCCGAGAGGTCGTTCGCATCCGTCCAGATTTCCGAATCGTAGGCCGTGCCGCCTGCCTCGAACAGACCCACGACAGTCCAGTAGCCCTTGGCGAATTTCAACTTTTCGCCCAGGCCGCAGTCCTGAAAACGCTCTGA
>PMYF01000828.1:0-31684 GCA_003171295.1 Acidobacteriota bacterium
TACCCGTTGCCAAGATTCGTGTTAACCCCCCCGCTACTGCCGGCCACCGGTTGCAGAGGATTATTGCTAGGAAACGGATTGGAGAACTGGGTCGTCGGCACGCCAAGCTTCGACGGCAGGATGGTGGAGGTGACGCTGTAGCCGGTGAACCCAGGGTCTGCTAGAAGGCCATTCTGCACCTGCGAGTTGAGGATCAGGAAGCGGCCCCAGCCCCCTCGGATGGCGGTCTTGTCGTTCAACCGGAAGGCGATGCCGGCCCGCGGCGCGAAATTGAGCCCCGGGGCGCTATACACCGAGCGCTGGCTGCCAGAGGCGTAAATCCATTGGCCATTAGGGGCGGGCGTCGCGTTACTGGCACCGAGATACTGGGAGCGCAGCCCGATTTCCTCGTCCGTGTACGGCGGCGGATTGCCCTGCAGCGTGGGATTCACGACGCTAAAATCCGGGTGCGAGAAGCGGTTCTTGGCGTCCACCAGCGCACTCTCGTATTCGTACCGCAATCCAAGATTGAGCGTGATCCGGCGGGTCACCTTGAAATCGTCTTGGACAAAGGCCCCGTAGTAAAAGTCGGAAATCTGGCCGGGAGCATCATAGGCCGTGCTCGAACCATCATCCGGAGCGCCGAGCAGCATAGTGGCGTAAGGGTCGCCGCTCACAAGGACTGGCGCGGTGAGGCTGCTGCTCGAAGTTGTTGGCGCCGAGAAATTGAAAGCGTAGGCCTCAGACCAATTCCCCGGATCGGAAATGAACGCCGCCTGGTATCGTGCTTCGAGGCCGGCTTTGAGGGTGTGGCGCCCCGCGGTTTTCAGGACCTTGGCCGACCAGGTATAACTGTGCGGTTCCTGATACCAGTCGCCACCTACTCCATATGCATTCGTCCCGATCGTGATCTGAGGGAAGTAGACGTCCCCCCCGTACTGGTCAAGGTAGGACGAATACCAATTGCTGTTCGGCCATATACCAGCCATGCCTTTCGCGCCGATTAGGTTCTGCGGCGCACCCGAGTTGTCAATGAAAGAGGCATAGCCAAAGCGCACATCGGCCACCGTCGAGGAATTTATCGTGTACACCGCATCTGCGGCGAAGTTTTTGGCATTCATGGTACCGCTCCAACCATCCATCGCAGCGGGCGAATTGATCCCCGTGTAATCCGGGAGTGCCTCCTGAGTATGGAATTGGGCGTAGCGCCCGAAGACTCTCAGCTTGTCGCTCACGTTCCAGTCGGTGCGGTCCGAAAAGTTGTAATAATGGGTTCCGACGCCCACGCTTGATTGGAAATTATTGGCGCCGGCCAGATTGGCAGGCGTGGTGTTCGGTTTCCAGATGTACGACATCATCTTCGCCGAGGTCGGATCGATCATGTTGGAAGGAATGATATTACCGGTAAACGGCGTGCGCGTCTCGGTGCCCGCGACCGGGTCGAACACGGTACTGAACGGATTGTAGATGGTTCGCAGGTCCCCGGCGGCGTTCACCGACTGCGAGTAATCACCCGTCCGTTCGGCGGCGGTGGGCAACGTCATGACAGTGGTTTGCGGCGCGGACACCAACCTTCCTTCATAGGCGCCGAACGTGAAGAGCTTGTTCTTCTTGATCGGGCCTCCCCCCGCGGCGCCCCAGATATTGCTCCGGGAAACACTGGGAGCGTGAGTGAAAACATTGGTGACGGCGTTCAGTGACGGGTTGATTCCGTAATAGGAGGCTGTGGCATGAAGCTTATTCGTGCCCGCGACCGTCACCAGGCTGGTGACGCCTCCTGCGCTATGGCCATATTCGGCGTCGACTGACATCTGCTCAACGACCAGCTCCTGCACGTCATCCATGATTGGCGTGTACGACCCCTTAGGTCCAATCATCGCCGAGGATCCGTCAATCAGGACATCGTTTTCGCGAGATGTCCCACCGCCGAAATCCATTTCGCTGGCCTGCCACATATAAAACGGGTTTGGTGCGGATGGGTAGTTGTTCACCACCGCAGGATCGAGCAGCACCGCCGTAAAGGGACTCCGCAGCTGCAGGGGCAGCTCCATCAGCTCCGTGTGAGTCACCGTCAGTTCCTTGCTGCTCGTACTAAACTGCAGTTCGACTGCGCCGGCTGTTGCTGCTACGGTGACGGATTGGTTTACACTGCCAGGCTTCAGGGTGATATTGACCGTGATATCGCCTTGGGCTTCTACCACTATGTTTTGCTGGATCGACTTGGCGAACCCGGCAGCTTGGCCGGCGACCGTATAAGTGCCCGGCTCGACGAGATCGAACCGGTAGTTGCCAAGATTATTGCTCGCCTTGGTCATGGAAATGCCCGTGTTGGCATTGAGTAGAGTGATTTCGGCGCCAACGATCACAGCTTGACTGGGATCGGTGATGAGCCCTTGCACAGTGCCCCGATAGTCTTGGGCGAACGACACACCAAGGCTGGACGCTAAGCAGGTGAGGATAAGAAGATGCTTCATCATTTCCAAACCTCCAAATCAGCAGGGCAAACTCGCAGGTTCACAAAGGTGCTGGTACCCGCACCCGGGTCGCCTTGCGGCTGCGGTGATCCTTGCCCACGCAGGAAGCCGTGTCAAGTGAGCTGCCCGTGAGCATACGGTGAGCAGACGAGAGGCACCTTCTCCCTGGGACGCTAGGCACCAATCTTTTCAGGTGATTGCAACTTGAAATCGATTTGTATATATTATGCGCAGCTTGGGGTGGGCTTCCCCCCCCTCACCTGGCGAACCAAGCAAGCTTACCGGTAGCTCACTTGATGGTCCTTTGAAATGAATGAGAAAGGGCTCCTTCCGCTTACTTTGGCTGCACAGCCTGACGCACGCTGGGAGCTCGTGCTGCGGGTCGCGGACAGCGACTACTTGCGGAAAGCCCCGAAACTTCGCGCCTTCCTGCTTTACGTGTGTGAGAACACCATCCTCGGCCGGCCCGAGAACGTGCGCGAGCAACTGATTGGGTCCAGAGTGTTCGGGCGCCTCGCGGACTACGACCTCAGCAACGATAATATCGTGCGCGTGGAGGCCCGCGAACTGCGAAAACGCCTCGAAGCCTATTTTGCCCGCGAGGGCAAGAACGAGGCCGTCGTAATCGAGATCCCCAAGGGCGCCTACGTGCCGATCTTCCGACCGCGGGAAGACGCCGCCTCACAGCCTGCGGGACTGGAAGAGTCGGCTGATGCAGCGGTCGCGCCCCTGCCGACCCCGGGCCGCGCCAGCCGCTGGCTGGTGCTCGCAGTGGCCATGGGCCTGGTGGCGTGGGCTGCCGCGACTCTTTGGCTGGCGACGGAAAACCGGCGGCTCCGGCAGACACCCAACCTGAATAGTGCCGCCGCAGACGCGTCCCTCCAGGAGTACTCGATTTACCCCGAGCTTCTGGGAACCCTGGGCAAGCTTCCCAATCGAGAGCCCCAACTCGTGCTCTGCAACCCGAAAGTGATCCTGTTTTTTGGCTCGACGACGGCCACTCCCTATGTGGAACCCCCGGGTAGCCTCGTGGTGGCGCCAAAAGAGCTCGATCGCACCTTCAGTTCTGCTATGAATGGCCGGGATCGGGATATGCCCTACCATTTTTTCCGCGTCACCCGCGAAACCTACACCGGGATGGGAGAGGCTATGGCCGCCCTCCAACTCGCGCGGCTGATGGACGTGCTACACCGGCCGGTTCATCTGACGCAAGCGCGGTTTCTGAACTGGGACAATGTTCAGCAACAGGATCTGATTCTCCTGGGCGGTCCCTCGAGCAATGACTGGACATACCAGGTTGACGCCACGTCGGATTTCGTATTCTCCGGGCGAAGTGTGGTAAACCTCAGGCCGCTGGCTGGCGAACAGAAACAGTACCCGGCTGATGCAGCTCCCAGGCCCGGCGGAGGAATGGCCGAATACGGCTTCCTCCAGATGCTCACCACGCGTCACGGCTTCAAGACATTCGTTTTGGCGGGGCTGAGCGGCGCGGGAACCGCCGGCGTTGCGGAGTTCTTCGCCACCCCAGCGAAGATGAAGCCCGTGGCAGAGCGCATTGGCGCCGCGGCTCCCGGCAAACCCTTTCCCTCAGACTGGGAAGTCATTATCAGAATTGTGGTGCAGGACGATTTGCCGGTCGAGAGTTCGGTCGTGACCGTCCGCCCTGTGCGGCCGGCGGCTCATTAGAAACCTCAAGGCTAGGTTTACACTACACGCACATTTGGGGACACGGGCGATGAATACCAAGCACTTCTGCCTACGGAAATCTCAAAAAAGTAAAAATCCCAGCCTTCGTGTCGAACTTGGGCTAGGTTTTGGCCGTCGCGAAGGGCGACATCAACGTTGAAAATGCCTCAAATGAGCCCGCTCACTTTACAAATTCACACCGACGAAAGGAGGAGAACCAAAATGCTCGGTCAAATGCAAGTCACCAAGATGTTTCACTTGAGCAAGCTGGATACAGTGGACGAAGCCGTTGCCAAGCTGTTGGAGTTCGCCGAGTACCCTCATTGTTTCACCACCAACATGATGTAGCGGTCCCGCCCACAGTACTTCAGGAAGCAGAGAATGCCAATGCTTCGTCTGAGAGCGCCCGCCAGCGTGGTGGCGGATTACTTCCGTCTCTTGGTCAACCGTCGGGCTTACACCCTCCAGTCCAACCGACCCCACCCGGAAAGTGGCCGGCATTACTACTACCGGCCCAAGGACAAGAAAACCGGCCAGGGGCTCAGCCTGACGCTGGACACAATCCGCCGCCACCTCGAAGGCGAAATTACCATCGGCCTCTATTCGATCAACCCCGCCACCCAGCGCTCGAAGTAGGTGGCCATCGACGCGGACTATGAGGACGCGCTCACGGATCTCCTCAAGCTCAGCTTCTACCTCAGGCAGGATGGGGTGGAGTCGGCTCTTGAGAAGAGTCATCGGGGCGGACATCTCTGGATATTCCTGGCGGAGCCGCTCCCAGCGCGGGATTGCCGCATCTACGTTTGCGGCGTTGCCCTATGCGAGGGTATAAGTTCTCGACCTACGCCATCTGGCGGGTGCGGCAGGCCATTATGCGGGCTACACCGGGCAAGTAGCGGCAAGAAGGTACCGGCTGGGATTGTGCTTGGCGATGTACGGAAGAAGGGCACAGCACAGGCCGTGCCCTTCGCGCATCTAGCGGTTGTAATGGTCACGTGCGATGCCGTCGTAAAGCCCGGACCGCATGCAGCACTTCTTGAAACCTGCGGCCCGAGCCGCATGGGCAAAGGTCATTTCTGCCGAGCTTCTCGGACAGCTCTTTGTCCCCATGCACGACGCGGAAACCCGCGTTTGACGTTAGTCTCGGATGGGGACCCCTTGCGGCGTTTGCTGCTGGGCTCGTAGAAAAAAGTCGTTGTTCACGGCAGTTTCTCCTTCCAGACGGATTTGCCCCTCACATCACAGAACCCGTCTCAGCTTAGAGGCCAGTTGACGGCTAGGTGACTTTCCAGGCCGGACCCGACAACAGGCGAAACTACCTCAGCGGCAGCGACTTATGGCACGACAACCTCAGTGCTGGGCGGTTTCCCTCAAAAGCGCCTGAAGCACACAATGACTCCAACAAGAAGGAAGGCAAGGGTGAGATGACAAAGACACCCATCACTTTGCATGACCTGAGGAGGAGTCTATACCTCAAGGCCGGTTCAGCCCAATGGACCGGGGCACTCCCCTGAGGAATTGAAGAACAAATTTGGAGATAAGCTTTCGTTCTGGGGAGCCATCGACCAGCAAAGACTTCTGCCCTTCGGAACTCCGTTGGAGATCGAGGCTGACGTCATAGCGAAAATCGCAGTCCTCGGGCGAAGTGGCGGCTACGTGGCAGCACCAGCCCACATCATTCAAGCAGATACGCCGATGGAGAATGTGGAGGGTTTTATCAATGCGGTCCGGAAGAATGGCTTCTACCCATGAAGGAAAACCCAACAGCGCTCTGCTCTTTGAGTCAGCAGCTACCAAGACCGCGTCCGCAGCGAATTGAATCTGTGCCTGTCGCCGAAACTCGGTTCCTTTGGGAAAGCAATGGGTTCTGAGTTCGCCCAGGCACAACCATAAAAGCTTGTAAACTGGCTTCATGTTCAGATTTGTCTTGAGTTTCCTTCGCCAAAACCACATCAGGCTGAAAACAATTGACTCTTTCCTGTGTCGGCCCTCACCCTAGACGCCATGTTCGCGCTGATCGGTTTGCTGCTTCGTCTTCTCCTTTCGCCCTGTGCTCCGCAATAATTCCGATCCGTAAAGATCGCGTGCGTGCTACATTGAGTGGCTATAAAGAATGTTAAAAGCGCATTCCTAAGTTTTGAAACCGCGTGCGATGCAATTTTGGCGAGGGACAACTCTTGAGCCGACGATCCTTGTCATTGCTTCTCGCTTTCCTGGCTGTTATGGTGGGGAAGCTACAAGGCCGGAGTCTCACCGTCCCTGGGGATGCAAGCCTGCCTCCACCACCAGTTATTCTGATCTCGGTAGACACGCTACGTGCCGATCACTTGAGTTGCTACGGGTATCGGGGTCGGCCCACTTCAAATATTGACGCCTTGGCGGAGGGGGGGACGCTATTCTCAGGGGTCAGTTCCCCGGTGCCGCTGACGCTTCCCTCCCACGTCTCTTTGCTAACTTCAACCTATCCGTTTTCGCATGGGGTCGAGGACAATGGCCAGCAACTCGGGCCACAGGCTGAGACACTGGCGGCGGCTCTGAGCGCTCACGGCTATCACACCGCCGCTTTCGTCGGTAGTTTTATTCTCGACCGGCGGTTCGGATTAAATAAAGGATTCGACTTCTATGATAGCCCTTTCGACCTCCACCAACATGAGGCGATGGATCCCTCCGACATCAAACGATTAGGGGAAGAGGTTGAGCACGCTGCCGAGCAGTGGCTCGAAAAGAACTCCCGTAAGCCCTTTTTCCTTTTCCTCCATTTGTATGACTTACACACCCCCTATAACCTGCCGGCTGCGGCTCAAACGCGATTCAAGGGTTCAGGATATCAAGCCGAACTTGCGTACGTGGACGACGTCCTCGGAAGGTTTTGGGCTTTCCTGAGGCAGCAAGGAATCTGGGACAAATCTCTGGTCATACTCACATCTGACCACGGTGAAGGTTTAGGTGATCATGGCGAAAGTAATCATGGCTACTTCGTTTACCAAAGCACCCTATGGGTACCACTGCTTATGCATTGGCCCGCTATGACAACGCCCTTTGGGCGCTGCGTGGAAGATCCCGTTAGCCTGCTGGATGTTGCCCCCACGATCTTACAGTTCCTTGGCGAACCGCGACCTTCTCGATTTCAAGGTCGAAGTCTATTGAGCTTGCTCAAGTCCAAGCCGTCGGGGGCTACCGAGGATGTCTACAGTGAGAGCCTGTACGGCCACAACCACTTTGGGGTTAGCGCCTTACGCAGCTTGCGCGTAGGTCGATACAAGTACATTGAGGCGCCGAACCCCGAGTTCTATGACCTAATCCAAGATCCCGCCGAAATGCACAACCTCTTCAGCCATCAGAAATCGCTGGCCCTGACTTATCGCGAACGCCTTCATGCGCTGCGGTCACGCTTCGGCGAAGCTCAGCGACAGGGGGGTACGGCTGTCAGCCCGGAGGTCGCCGCGCGTCTCGCCTCGCTGGGCTACGCAGCTCTGAGCCGCCCTCACACCGGGCAGCCCGAGGAGGGTCCAGATCCGAAGGACCGTCTGGCTGACTTCGAACGGTATAACCGCGCAATCGCTCTCTCTGCGTCCGGGCAACTCCTAGAGTCCAACCAGATCCTCAGACAGTTGGTAAGCAACAACCCGGAACTGGTAGACCTCCGCATCATTTTGGCGTTGAATATGCAGAAGGAGGGTCGTTATGCAGAGGCTGTGGACGAGCTCAAGGAAGGCCTGAAGCAAGACCCCCAATGCCTCCTGGCTCATTTCGACTTGGCCGTGAGCTACGTCAGCCTACAACGGCTCGATGATGCGGCCAAGGAAGCCCAAGCCGCCCTGGCGCTTGCGCCCTTTTACACACGGGCGGAAGAACTTCTCGGAACAGTGAGGGTTCAGCAGAAGGATTATGGACGCGCCCGTAGCACCTTCCAGCACCTCTTGACGATCGATCCCGCGAATTATGTTGCTCATTACAATCTCGGAGTATTGGCAGCCATGGACGGCAAGTGGCAAGAGGCCGAGCGTCACTTGGGATCAGCTCTTGCGACTGCGCCTCAATCCGCAGAGGCGCACAATACCCTCGGAAGCATCTATTTCCAGCGTGCCGACCTGGACAGAGCGGGCAAAGAATTCGTGGGGGCAATCCACTTGCAACCCCAGTTCACCTGGGCACATTACAATCTGGGTACGGTGTTTCGGCAGGAGGGAAAAACGAAAGCGGCCGCTCAGGAATTTCGCCAAGCCCTGGCTTCCGATCCATCATTCCACCTCGCAAGCGACGCCCTAAATGACCTTGAGCACCGTCAGAGGTAACCTCTGGGAATTGGCCGCTGGATATGCTTGAAACCCCTCGAGCGGCGTGTTGCGTTTCCCACCCCGGAGCGGAGAGCTTGACCCACGCTTCAGGATTCCGTCCACGCGTCACGCCGGAAAAGTCCCTCAACCTTCAACGACATCGATGGCGCAACGGAAGCCGATGGTCGCGCACCGGTCGAGTCCAGGCCACATCAAGAGGTACTTAAGCGCAAAATCGGAGGGACGCACGCCGCCGTCGGTGTACCATTCCGACCCCTTCGCCTCGTAGTAGGATCCGCCTTTCAAGATACAGAAGCGTGTTCGGCCGTCGGTCCTCTCACTTTCGGTCCATTCCCAAACATTGCCGCACATGTCATAGCAGCCGAAGGGAGAACGTCCCTTCGGAAACTGCTTCACGGACGTGGTTCCGTGGGTCGAGCCATCATTGCAGCAGTCCGGCATCATCTCATTGCCCCAGGGATATCGGCGCAGTTGCGGTCCTTGCGCCGCATACTGCCACTCTTCTTCTGTGGGCAGGTGTTTTCCGGCCCACCGGGCGTAAGCTCGGGCATCGTCGAGGTCAACATAGACCACTGGATGATCTTCCTTGTCGTTTGGGGGCGCGCCCTGCTGCCAATGCTTGAGGAAGTTCTCCGCACGCTCCGGCTTGTACCCGCTCTCCTTAAGGAACTTCAAGTATTGCGCATTGGTGACGGGAGTCAGGTCGAGGGCGTACTCTGCCAGATGGACCTGGCGGTGGAACACGAGGGGCTTGTGAAGGTTGGCGGGGTCCGTCTCGGGCTCGTAGGAACCACATTCTCGAATCCGAAAAGTTACCGCCATGTTGAACTCTCCGGACGGGATCTCGGCCATGCCATCCGGGATCGACCCTCCCTTGAGCTTGGGCATGGGAGCCACAATCCGCAGGCGGGTCTTATGCGCCGGGAAGTCCGGGCGAAAGTCTGCGTGGGAGTCAGATTCCCGCTGCGAAGCAAGAAACTGCGCAAAGTCTGGGCCCAACGCATCCTCCGCGCTTGCCACGAAGGCCGCGATTCCGCGTGGCCGAATGACTCCCGCGATCTCGACCACTGCTCCAGAGCCGGACGCCTCCGCTTCGCGTCCCTTTATGAGGTCAAAGTAACGAGACCCTTCTACGCGAGGCACACTCAGCAGCCTGCCCTCCACGGTTCGCTCGGAACGATTCACCAGTGTCCACACTCGTCTCCCGCCGACCTCGTCCTGCCAGAGGCTGACGAACACGTCCGGGGCTTCGCCTGGAACCAGCGGCGTCCAACCTTCACTTGAAAAGAGCTTGGCATACCGGCGTTGTACGGGAAGCATGCTCCTGAGGATTGACCGGTCCCGTGGGCTCCATCCCCTCCAGGTTCCGAACACGTTTTCCCACACCATCATGCCGCTGCCATTCATCCAGGCAGAATGGAGTTCCCCCGTGTGATCGTGGGTCCATCTGTTGATTTGGTGTTGCATGTGGCGCCGCTCGAGCCATTTGTTACGCAAGATCCCCGGGGCGAAGCTGTCGGGAAACTCCTGCGCCCACGACATGTGCTGATCCTGAATATTCTCCAGAGCCAGGGGGTCTTCCCCTTCCAGGACGACACCCGGTCTCACCGCGTCTACCTTGGCGCGAAGTTTGGGCGCGCCGCTGCCCAGGCAGTCGAGAAAGATTCCGTCGACGTCGATGGCCCGGACCATTTCGGCAAGGGCATCCAGGTCAGACATCGTCTCCCGGCGAGTGCTCGTGTCCCAGGGGTTGTAAGCAATGAATACCTTGACGCCGTGCTTATGAGATTCCTCGACCAGGACCCGCAAGCCTCGCAGCCCTCCGGGCGAATCACGGTAGAAATCAAATTGGTTCCGGTCGTCAACTCCAATGCGCGGGTAGGCATGCCAGAGAACGACACTGTCGAATCCCCCGAATTCCTTCAAGCCTTCCTCGAGGAAAGAAGCGAGAGTGTATTCGTTCGTTTGGGAGCTGTAGAGGGTTTGATCGCACAACATCAGGAAACAGCAAGAAAAGCTCGATGGAACCCAGGCGAAGTCGGGGCGGCGATACAGCGCGTCTTGGTAGTTCAGGCGCTGGCGCGTCTCTGCCCGCCACTTCGCCAGCGCTTCCCTGAAGGCCGGCCAGCGTGCAGGGTCTTCAGGCGCCCAGATAAGGTTCCGATCAAAGTCAGTTTCGGACAGCACAGGCTGTGATTTCGTCCCGGCCCCCGTTGCCAGAGAGGAAGATAGGGAGGGCAAGAAAGCGGCTCCCGCGCCTAACGCGAGCGTGCTCTTGATGAAAGCTCTTCGTGGTAAATGGCTCATAAGGAGCGCCCCTTTCCGGATAGAAACCGCCTGTGCTGTTGTAGCCCGGCCGAATTTATCGACGCTCAAGATGCACTTCCCAGGTCGACTCTTCGAGCTCCCATGTTCCTAATCATCTAGGCCAGGATTTCCAATGATCTTGGCATCCTGAGCCACGGCAGTATATACCCCACCTGCTCGTTCGCAACCGCGACTTTGCACTCCAGACGCCAGCACGCCATTTGGCAGGTAGGTGTACGTCTTCGGTGAGCTTTTCTCCGCGGCAGGTTATAGGACGGGCAGCCCAAAGCAACTGAGCCCGTGGCCCAACAGCTCCAGGGAACTGACGCGCAGACGTTGCGTCAGCTTGTGGGGCAGAACCCCTGGCGAAGTTGATGATATCCGGCAGCGCTTGTCGAACAAATCGAGGAACTCGCTCAATAAGCGGGAGATTTGGATTATTGACTCGGACAGCCCTTCCCAAGGCGCGCGCCGACATGCGGTGGAGGTGGCGTCGCAGACCTGCGAGCCCGCCCCACTTGTCACGGTAGAATCTGCATTGATTGCGGGCATTCAGTCCTACACGCGGCCAGGCCCGCCCCAAAGTCACAGCGTTGTGTCCGCCGAGTTTGTGTTCCCCGTCGCTCGCCGACACGGCAACGCGAAAGCGTGCGTCATCCCTGAAGGTCTCAACGCACATCATCTGCGCTACGCTACCGCCGTACAGGGGATCGACAAACACCCGCCGCACCATACGCGGTAATATAGCCCTCGTCCGCACGCGAAACAATGGATGCCGCTCGCCAAAGGCGTGGAGAATCCTATCGTCTTGAACCGCGCAGCAATGGCCTTTCGCGGAGGCGGGAGCGTGTGGGTGGCACCCCGGCAAACCGCTTAAGATTCCGGCCAGAATGGTGGGAATCTGTGTAGCCGCACTGCTCAGCGATTTCCTTTCCTAAATCGTCACTTTCCAGCAATCGCATTTGTGCGTGGTGCGTGCGTTCACGGCGCAACGAGATTAACAACCTGTTTACCACTAAACGACCTGGATATTTTGGTGATGGCCAGGTGTCCTCGGTGACATGGTTTTCAGACCACAATTGTGGTGCATTGGTCACCAAAAGGTAGCCCGATGACCCCTCAAGATAACAAACCCTCTCATCAAACACTGCGCGGGCGCACTCCCTCGCGCTCGCGGAAATGGGAAGGTGCCAGCCCTGTCCAACGCTTGAAGTCCCTGCTAAAGTGGAACGGATCGAGGTAGCCCACCTGCTCGGCGATTTCTTTGACGGAGTCGTTGCTTTCGATCAGTCGCCGTTGGGCGTGACTCATGCGCTGGCGCCGCAGCCACTGCATCGGAGTCAAGCCCGTTGCCGCGTGGAAGCGGCGAAAGAACTGCGGCACGCTTAGTCCGGACAAGCGCGCAAGATCCCCGATACTCCAGGCCCGGTGGTAGTAGACGGCCATCTGTTCGAGGGCACGCGCCACCACCGGAGTCGTCTCGGCCTGCCATGGCCGTCGCGATTGGGAGACACCGTGCCGCGACAGGAATATGTGCTTCACGAGATCCGCGACATCCACATTCAGAACTGCGTCCGAGGGAGGTTCGGGTAGTCGGAAGCGGCCCAGAATGCGACGGACCGTCCGCTGCGCTTCGCGAGGCCGGTGGAATTCGAAGACGGGGTTTTCTGCGGCCCGCAGCAACGAGGCGATTGCGGATAGTGGTCCCCCATCTAGGCGCAGCCACAGCAACTCCCATGGGTCGGACGGCTCAGCCCAATGCGTGTGCGGATGTGCTCCATCGATCCAGCCCAATTGTCCCGGCCCCACCGGAAACTCCGTGCCATGAATGCGGATATAACCACGTCCGCTAATACACAGTAACAGATCATGCCCAGGCGAGACGCTGCGCTCTACCCGGTAGTCCGGGGCTGCTTTGAGATCTCCCGCGCGCAGCACGGTAATAAAGGCGGACTGCGTCAGAACATCAGGCGAGTGGAAGTACGATTCCAAGAAACATGTGCCACCCATATTTCTGTATTAACCTCAGTATGCCAAGAACCCACGCAATGCACGGGCAGGAAGTAGGCAACGGCCGTAGGCCTTTGATTCTGCCTGTGTAGGTACAGATTCGCAAACAGTCCGGAGACTCATGAAGAACCGTTCAAGGAAGCGCGCTGTGCATTCCATCTCCAACGCAATCAATTCATTGCAACTGTTGGTCATGCCTAGCAAGGTTCTTGGGCCGCTTGACGCAAATACCCGTAAATCGAAAGCCCTTCTTTCCACTTCAGAACGGCTGTACATCGGAATCCCACTGTCGCGCGCGTCAGCATCGCTCCGGCACTGCCTAACAGCGTGAGATTGAGAAACCGCCGCCGCAACTTCGGCCCCAAGACTAATCCCTGACCCCCTGGCGGCGCAATGAACTCTGCTCGCGAAGAGCATGGATAATTCTATCATCGATGGTGCTCGGCGCTTAGCATATGCCGATTCGAGGAATCCCTGACTTGAGAGTTAGTCATGGCAATGATTTAAATATCCATTGCACTTTGGGCTTGGCCAAGTAACATACTGTCCGTGAAACCTGTATAGATCAGATGTCTTGCCCGATTAGGGATCGCCAAAAAACCCTGCAAGCGTATCTCGGAATTTGACTAGGTCTTCGACCGCCGCGGTACCAGCAGAACGGGTCTTTTGCGAAGAATGAGCGGAGTTATCCATGAAGGGAAATAGACTGGCAAAGAGGATTCAGTACACCAATGTTTCTGTGGATGCCTCTGCCTCAATAATCAAACAACACTGTGAATCCGCAGCCATTTATGGCTTTCAAACTGTAATGATCCAGCCATGTTGGATACTGCTTGCCAAGGATATCCTGGCTGGCACACACGTCAATGTGGCCACAGCAGTTGCGTACCCCATGGGGGGGGAGACAAGCGAAATGAAGGTGTCTCTCATCCGAGAAGTTCTTCGCCTGGGGGCCGACGAGGTGGATTTCCAACCCAACATTGGATTTCTGAAGAGCCGAATGTTGGACAGATTCAGCCAGGAAATCGCCGCCGTGGTGAAAGCAGCCGAGGGCCGTCCGACCAAGAGCATGTCAGAATTCGGCCTTTTGACGGTGGAAGAGCAGATTCTATGCATCACCTTGGCAGAAAAGGCCGGAGTCACGTACGTGAAGAACTCCAGTGGCATTGGGCCTGGAGGTTCATCAGCCACAGTAGAAGTCATCCGGTTCATGAAGCAGCACCTTGAAGGCAAGGCGAAAATCAAAGCTTCCGGGAAGATACGCACCTATAACCAGGCAATCGCTTTGCTTGACGCCGGTGCCGACCTGATTGGGACCAGCGCTGGACCAGAGATTATGAAAGGCCTTTGCCTGGACGAGACGGCGTACTAGGGGACGCGGATGAAGGAGAGGAGCAACCTCCACAAGCACCGGGCAAATCAGGCCATTGCCTTCCGCAAACCTGATCGGACTCGGCGAGATTTCGCTGCTTTCCCAGCGATCTTGAGAAGTCATGCGGGTATCTCGGAGCAGAGAACGGCAATGTGCGTTTTGAGAATGTTTGGCTCGTAACCGCCAGGGAATCATGGGCTTGGAAACGAACACAGGCTCCAGGCCCCCGCATCGTTCAGGAAGACAAGGAGGAATGCGGATGGGCAAGATCACGGTAGTTGGTAGTTATATCGTTGCTTTGGTTATCGACACAGAACGGATCCCGCTGGAAGGAGAAACCGTTGTAGGGCGGAATTACCACAGCACACATGGCGGCAAGGGATCTAACATGGCCGTGTGTGCGGCCCGGCTCGATGCCCAGTCTGCCTTTATGGGTAAGATCGGCCGCGATTCGTTCGGAGAGGGATTCATTTCCCTGCTCCGCCGTGAGGGAGTGAATCCGGACGGAGTTCTTTTCTCTGACCAGTTACCTACGGCGGTGGGCATGATCATTTTCAGTATGAGGGGGACCAACGTCATCGTCATCGATATGGGCGCCAATGCGGACTTTCTTCCGGAAAACGTGATTGCTCACCAGGATATGATCAACTCATCGGATGTCGTCTTATCCCCTCTGGAGATTCCGTTGGAAACTGCCCTGAGCGCGGCCAAGCTTGCGCGAAAAAGGGGTGCCAAGACTATTCTCAACCCGGCACCCGCTGTGGATCTCCGACGATGTGACTTGACTTCGATCTACGCCCTTACCCCCAATGAAATGGAGGGCCGGATTTCAGTCGGTTTGAATGCTGACGATCCTATCGACGATGTTCAGCTTGCAATGCGATTGCTCGACTTAGGTGTGGAAAACGTGATGCTCACGCTGGGGGGTAAAGGCGTGATCTGGGCATACCCAGGAGGCGTTAAGCAGGTCCCCGCCCTCCAAGTAGATGTGGTGGACACCGTGGGCGCCGGAGATGCCTTCAACGCGGGACTCGCCACTGGCTTGAGCGAGAATCTACCTTTGCCCGAATGCATCGCCTTGGGAGTCACTGCGGCATCATTATCAACACAAAAAAGGGAAACCATCAGTTCGTACCCATACCGAACGGAAGTTGACCAGGCCATTGAAGAAGTACTCCGTCGTATTCACTGACTGCGACACGTAGGCTCCGCTGATAGCTCCTTGAGATTCGGACAGATATCACCAAGTCCTTCCGGAATCGGCAGTTGAATAGGTCGTAAGGACCAACGCCACAAGGCAACCTCGCTGGCTAACCTCCTAACAATATAGAGCGACATAAAGTATTACGCCTCCCGCCGAAGTGGCGGTCCAGGCTTCCCGATGGTTTATGCCGAGATGACCGCCGGGCAGGCCTCTCGGCCAAGGCGGAGCAGGCGCCGAAAGCCGCACAACTTATGTCGCTCTGTATGTGCAACGTCAAAAGTAGCACCGAATCCTAACTCACGATTCTGACAGGGCTGTGCTTCCGCGGTAATCTGCGGACCAGGGCTGGGCCGGAGTTCCCCTTCTTCCCCGCAAGTGGGGGGGCTCGATCACTTCCCCCCAGGCAGGCGTGAAAAAGCTGCAAAGGGAACCATCTACGAATAAAACTTCAAAGCGAACTCCAAGCATCTGGGATCGGTCTGTATGCTGGTGATCCTCCTGGAAACCAGAGACCACGAGGTTCGCCGCCAGGGCGGGCGGGGAGAAAGGCGAAATCCAGAAGGCCAAGAAAAAGAATAAACGACGACGATGGACCTCGCTTAATCTGGAGAAAGGTGGTTTGACAATGGGGTACACCGCTGAATTACTTGGCAAGTGTGACAACGGCCACTGCCAATCCCCGCAAGGTCATCCGGTCGCCGTTCAGATGCGTTGTTGCCGGTGGTTGAGAGCCTGTTGACTGGTCGACGTACACGACTTCCGCCCCGTCGCCGCCCGGAATCGTGAAATCAAAACTCCGGTCGCGCTTATTGGCGAGTAGCAGCTTCCGCTTGCCGTCGCGAGCGGCAAAGCCTTGTGCAAACACATACGGACTGGGGGATATTGTGTCAACCAGCTTATCTCCCGGGCCGAAGTTGTCGTGGAGGAGCTTCAGCACCCAGTAACGTACGTTGGGCTGTCCGGCATTCCAGTTCACCATGGTTAGACTCGGAAACTGGGTTGGATAGGCCACCATCTGAGATTCCCCCACAATGTCGATCCCTTGCCGGGCCAGTCCGGCATACAGGTAGGCAAACCACGCCGCGCTCATGGTCCAGTAAGCGGCGGGGGGCCCCTGGTAGGCATTCTCAGGCCCGTCATCGCTCGGATCGGCCGTTCCGGTCTCATTTACGGTGGTGCGGGTCCGGGGAGACAGGCGCTTACGGATGGTCTCGATATAGCGGACCGCGTCCAGGAGCATATCCGCCTGGTCAAAGAACACGATTTGGTTGATCGCATACGTTTCGTCCGAGCTCGTCCCCTCGGCATAGAGGTGATAGGAGATCATGTCGAGCGGAATCCCCGGTTGGTGGTTCTTGGGGTTGAGGAAGTACTCAAACTGCTCGGGGTGCTTGGCGGGGTAGGCCAAAGCCAAGGCGACATACTTCAGCTGGGGCTGGACCTTGCGCAGGGCTGTCACGGTGGAGTCGTAAAGGCGTGCGTACAACTGCGGCGTCATGTTGTGTTCGAGATCGATTTCGTTCATGACCTCCCAGTAGTCGATCTGATAGTGATGACCCGATTCGTGCCGTTTCCCGTATTCGTCGGTAAATCCGCCCTTTGTGTACCAGCTCAAAAGTCGCGCATAGTAGTCCGTCACTTCCTTCAAGCTGGGATCTCGAAACTCGGTTCCTTGCTGGTAGTCCCAGAAAACTTCGTCGGGATTCGCTGGATACGACACCCGCTTCTCTGTCTTGAACATCCACTGAGGAATCGTGCTGAAGTTGATGATCACTGAATGCCCTGCCGTGGCTTTCATGAAATCTTCCATCATGGGGTCGATCAGGGAGAAGTCCCAAGAGGTCTTGCCGTCATGAGGTGGATCGAGTTCGGCAACTACCAGCTTGGGGTAAGGCCGCCAGGGCACATAGCGCACGTAGTCACAGCCCAGATCACGCATGCCCTCAAACACCCTATCGTGAATCTTCGCTTCCCGTCGCAGGAGAGGGTTGACGACCACCTGGAACGTTGCGGAGGTCTTCGAAACAATCACGGTCTTATCCCAGTTCACCGTGACGCTTTCCGGTGCGTCACCAGCGGAGGAGAAGCGCAGCGCCGTTCCAAAGAGGATCAAGACGGGAAAGGCCACACGCAAGAGTTTCCAAAGCATCAGGATTTCCTCCTTGCTCGGTTCAGGTGCAAATAAGCTGACCACTCTGTCTGGTCTTGTCGGCCTGCAGCATCTCGAAATTCAGAACCAAGCACTTGGGTAGAATCCAATTCGTCTTTCTGCACCGCTTCCTGGCCCACCCCGCCTCGTGGGCAGACCGAGAACGGGAAACCCTGCTTGCAGCAGCCCTCACGGAGAGCGACCAGTTCTTCCTAACCTATAGGCAGGCTGGGCTCCCGTGGGGGCATGCCACAGTATTACGAACGATACCTAACTATTGAAACCGGCCCTAGAACACCAGTTTCAGTGCGAACTGCACCTCCCTCGGACTTACGCGAACATTGGAGATGCGCCCGAACTGGCCTGGAACCACGCTACTATTTTCAGGCCCAAACTGTGTGTGGTTCCAACCGTTGAAGAGTTCTGCCCGGAACTGAAGACTGGCTCGCTCGCTTATCCGAGTAGCCTTTGTAACGGAGAAATCCCAGTTGTTGATGCCAGGCGTTATGAGGTCATTGCGGCCCGAATTCCCCTCGAGATGAATTCCATTGGAACAGGGCACGTAGGATGGGCAGCCGGGAACCACAAAGGAGTTGATGTTCAACCAATTGTTGTAGTTCTGGTTGGCAGGGTAAGCATTCCCAACCCGGTTCGGAAGGGATGCAGTGAACCAGCCACCGAGGTTTATCCAGTCGAGCGGCAGCGTGGCTGTCTCGTACTGGCCTGTCGAAAACGTGGTGATACCATTGAGTTGCCACCCGCTTACCAAGCGGTGGAGGGCGCCCGAGGTTCCTGCGAGGAAATGCTTGCCGGGACCAAAAGGCAATTCGTACACGTAGCTTAAAACCATGCGTTGGCGGACGTCGAAGGTGCCGTTGCCTTTGTCAAAGGTCTTGAAATTGCTTGAAATAAGCGAGTTCTCGTCGGTATTGCCGAGGTCGATGGCGTGGCTCCAGGTGTAAGCCCCCAGCAGGTAGAACCCGTTCGCAAGGCGCTTTT
Organism: Acidobacteriota bacterium; assembly: GCA_003171295.1. Taxonomy (GTDB): domain Bacteria; phylum Acidobacteriota; class Terriglobia; order UBA7540; family UBA7540; genus Bog-366. The sequence continues at coordinate 18,479 of PMYF01000828.1, forward strand.
CGGCTCGCACGGCCATCCCGCTGTAGCTGGACCAGCCGCCATTGTAATCGGCCACGATCACGCCAACGTTGGGGAAGGGTTCACGCTCTGCGAGCGGAATGGTGCCCGTGGGATCCGGGCTGCCAATGTTTTCATTGCGGCGCTGCGGAAGCTTCTGGGCGACATTGCCGACAAAACCCACGTCCAATACCCAGTCCTTAGCGAAGGTGTGCTGCATGTCAAACGACCACTCTTGCACGTAGGGAGTGCGGTTGCGCTTGTCAACGCTGTCGGGCTGAAGCGTGCCACCCGACTCGAGTGCGGAAGGGAAGAGATGCTCCAGGGAAATCGTAGGCCTAACCGGATCGGAGTAGATGTTTTGCACGTTAAAGTAGGGTGGACCAATTACGAGAAACTGCAACTCGTTCCAGTTGTCAGTGGCGTAAAAAATGCCGAAAGAGCTGCGGAAAACGGTATTCTTAAGGTATCTCGGAGAGTAAGCGAGCCCGACACGGGGAGCGATATTGTGCCAGTTGGGGTCCACGATCCCATTTCGCACGCCGCCACTCTGCGAAGTGACCACTTGTGCGATCGCCGGGTCAAACCATTCGGTCCGATTCTCAGTGTCATAGGGAGTCTGGGCGTGCTCGTAACGGAGTCCCATGTTGAGCGTAAGGCTGGGCTTCACGCGCCAGTCGTCCTGGAGGTAGCCGGACCACCAATTCGTGCGAAGATTCTGATGAGAATCACCGACTCCAGTGACGGCATTGTATGGATCCCCAAGCACAAGATCTCCGAGCGTAGTGCCCGTATACTGCCCGTAAAAATAGAAACTGGGAACTCCCGAGAAATCCGTGATCTGGTAAAACTTTTCGTGAATGAAATTGACTCCCAGCTTTACGTTGTGCTTTCCGCGAACCATACTCAAGTTATCGACGACCTGGAAGTCTTCATCCGTGGCCCCAATGGCTTCGGCAAAGGATCCAATTGTGGATAACCCTGAGACGTAGGCGTAGGGGACACCATAATCAAAGGGATTGTTCGAAGTGTTAGTGAAACCGAACAGTGTGGAAGCATAATTCGGGCCGAGTGCGGCCTGCGAGAGCTGATAAGTCTTGCTGCGGTTGTAACCAAAGCGCGCTTCGTTGACAACGGTCGGCGAAAAAATATGAGTCTCCGTCACAGCCAGGAGTTGATTCCGGAGTGGAAAAGCTGTTCCTTGAAGGGGCATCGCCGAGGGCTCAAAGTGCGGTCTATCTTCAAAAGAGTAGCTTCCGAAGAGCTGATCTCGTGAGGACAGGGAGTGGTCCAGCCTGAAATTGGCCTGATTCATGTCGTTGCGGTTCTTGGTGGAGTTGGTGTAATTAAATGACGGGGGCTGCACCCCACCCGCCAGACCACTCACATTTGGTACAGGAACAAAACCGCGCCACTTTTGTGCAACGGGATCAAGGCGGTCCTCCGGAATGACGTTGCCTGGAAAGGGTTGACCCGTCGTGGGGTCGATCACATTGAAGCACTTCGGGGAGCCGGAATTCGACGTGCAGAAAGGTGAATCGGTGGGAATAATGCCGATTCCGGCTGAATCGTCGGCCAGATTTCCCCCCATTTGGGCGGCGGAGGGAACCAGGGCTTCCCCCGTTATCCCATGTCGTGATCGAATACCTTCATAATTTATAAAGAGAAAGGTTTTGTCATGCCCGTGGTAAACATGCGGAAGGACTACCGGGCCTCCCAGGCTGAAACCAAAGTTGTTTTGCTGGAACTGAGGTTTAGGAGCACCGGCCAGGTTCAGGAAGAAATTGTTAGCATCGAGTGCGCTGTTGCGGATGAACTCGTAAGCACTCCCGTGCAGCGCATTGCCGCCAGATTTTAGAGTCGTGTTGATGATGGCTGCGGAGCGTCCGTACTCGGCGGAGAAGTTACTGGTCTGCATCTTGAATTCCTGGATGGCCTCGGGCGAAGGTCGCAGCCCAACGCTCCCGAAGCGTGCATTCCTCGATTCAATGCCGTCTAGCAGAAAACTTTCGTTGGACTCACGAAGACCGGACACTGACGTGGTGACGTTCGACTGCCCCACCCAGATTGTTGCCGGGGAGACTCCCGTGCCCACCGGGGCTACACCGGGCGACAGAACCGCCAATTGCATGAAATTCCTGCCGTTCAGGGGAAGTTCCTGAACCGGCCTTTCCTGCATGACCTCACCAATCGCGGACGTCTGAGACTCAAGTAGTTGAACGCCCCCTGCACTTACTTCAATCTCCTGCGCAACAGCACCGACCTGCAGCGTGATGTCTACGCGTGGACGTTGACCTACCAGAAGGTCGATATCGGAGACATTCTCAGTCCGAAAACCTTCTTTGGAAGCCTGCACCTTGTAATGGCCGGGCTTCAATTGGGCAAAGATGTAGCCACCACTCGCATCGGAATTTGCCTCAAACCTGTGGCCTGTATCAACCGCCGTGAGACTGACCTTGGCACCCGGTACCACAGCCCCGGTCGAGTCCTGAATTGTACCGAGGATATCTCCCGTAATTAATTGACCAAAGCCCGGGCGCATCGTCATGAAGCATATAAAAATGAACATCGCGGCAGTGGTCCCTTTTGACAGTCTGCGTAACATCTAACACCTCCGTGGGGATACTCCTAAGGCAAGGAGCGGTCCGAATTTTGGAGGGCCCTTAATGCCGGCCCGTGAAAGGCACGCTGAATGAATCTTCAGCTCTGCGACAAGGGTCCCAGGTGAGTTTAGGTCCAGCTTGCTGGCAGTAGCCGGGTTCAGCGGACGAGCAACACATGAGTCCTACGTTCTTTGCTCCCAGCTTTTCTACTCCCCGGCGCGATCTGGGCCCTATCTTGAGGCCAGCGCGCCGATCAAACAACCCGACGCAAAGCACACTTCTATAGCGCCACGTATTTCTTGTCAAGAAATATATTTTTTCGCTGGATGAAAAACTTGACAATACCCTAAAGGGGCGCTATGTTTCCGCTCGGCAGCCGCCGCGAACGGCTTGCCCCATCGAACTGCGACATTGAGGAGGAGGATTTGCGGAAGCTTAACCCGAAAGCTGCGACGCAGCCGAAAGAAGTGGAACCTGGTACCGAAGATAACGGCGGAACAAAAACACCTCCCCGAGATGGGCCGGATCGCTACCATATTGAGGTTCTTGGAAAGGCCCTCGATGTTCTGGACGTTTTGAGAACTTCGCGAACTGACCTCCGCCTGACAGAAATCGCCGGAAAAGCGAAACTCGGCATCACCACTGCATTTCGGCTGCTTCGCACTTTGGAAGGGCGCGGCTACGTTTTACGTGACAAAGAGACGAAGCGGTTTAAACACGGCCTCGGTTACCGGATCCGGGCCCCTCGGATTGGATATGCCCAGCTCTCCAGCGACCAACCTTTTTCAGTGAAAGTCACCCGGAGTCTGGTTGAAGCTGCTCAGCAATACGGTGCCGAATTGGTCGTCACTGATAATCGCTACAGCCCCGAGGAAGCTGTAAAGAATGCTGCCTGGCTGATATCGCAAAAAGTCGATTTCGTAGTCGAATTTCAGTCTCATTATCGAGTTGGACCTGTACTCGCCAATGCGTTTTCCAACGCGGGAATACCCACTTTGGCAATTGATATTGTCATGCCCAACAGCATCTTCTTTGGTGCCAATAACTATGTGGCGGGTATAGCGGGCGGCGAAGCTTTGGGACGATTTGCCTTGCAGAATTGGCGCGGGCGCGTGGATTGCATACTACTGCTCGAGTTGCTTCAGGCAGGACCCGTTCTTCATGCACGTGTTCTCGGGACCCTCGAGGGATTGCGGAGCGTGCTGCCTAAATTAGATGAGAGACGTGTACTGCACAGGGACAGCAAGGGAACCGAAGTGGGCGGCTATTTGGCTACCCGGCGCGTACTCAAAACCCTGGGGCGGCGCGACTGCTTGCTTATTGCAGCTGGGAATGACAATTCCGCGCGCGGCGCTATTCGTGCGGTGCGTGAAGCCAGCAGAACAAGGCTCACCGCAATCATGGCCCAGGGCTGGGGACCAGGGGATGGCGTGGAAGAAGAGCTCCGGAAACCGGACAGTCTGCTCATCGGTGCTGTGGCCTATTTCCCCGAGAAATATGGATCCGGGATTCTGCCTGTTGTCCTTCAATGCCTGAATGGACAACCGGTTCCGCCTGCCGTCTATATCGAGCACAAACTCGTCATGAAGGAAGAGATTCCGCATATCCCATCCGCTGGTCGTCTCCCAACCGAACCCTCTTCTGAGACCGCTGGGAGGGACCGTGGATACAGAATCTGATTTCACCTCGCGCCTATGAATCAAGGGCATAAGGCCGCCGTAAACGTGAGCGAAAATGAAGTGGCCGACAGATGTAGCTGTCCCTGCCAATAATCTCGATCGGATTGAAGCCATTCATGATGCAAAAAGGCATTCCTATTGTTCCGACCCTATGTTCAATGGACCACCAGGGTGCCGACTAACTCCGGAGAGGACCGGCATCGCATATCAAGGGAGCATTTGTGCCATTAAGGGAGTGAGCCTCGGCACGGCGTATTAGGGGACAACGTAGATGAGTATGAAGAGCACCATTCACCTAGACAGAATGAAGCGGGCGATCGCTTTCAGGAAGCCAGACCGCACACCCCGCGACTTCGCTGCCGTTCCGGAGATTTGGAGGAAGTTGCAAGAGCACTTCGGAACGCAAGACCGCAATGCCATCTTAAAGGCGCTGGACGTGGACGGCCGCGTAATCTCCTACGACAGCTTCTGCCACCCTCCGGATGTTTCGCAAGATGAGATTGACCTGAATGCGTCTCACGAGCGCTCCTCCATCGGCGGTATGTGGCGGCGAGTGGAACCCGATGGAAGCAATCGCGATATATGGGGAGCCCACCGAAGGAAAGTTACAACGCCTTTTGGAGCCCTGGATGAGTTCGCCTCATTCCCACTTGAAGGGGCAAATAGCGTCGACGATTTGAAACGCCACAACTGGCCGACCCCGGATTGGTGGGACTTCAGCGGCCTGCGCCCGACTATTGAGAATATCAATAATTCAACGAATTATAGTATCCGCTACCGTATAGGTTCTGTCTTTGAGACGGCCTGGTCGCTCCGTGGTTTAGAGAGGTTCCTTATGGAATTGGCAATTGATCCGGCGCTACCTCTGTACATCATGGAACGCATAGCCGAGGTCCATTTGGAGAACCTGCGAAGGGTTCTTGAGCATGCCGGAGACTTGATTGACATCGTATATTTCTACGACGACCTCGCGTCGCAAGAAGGTCTCCTGTTGAGTGCTGAGATGTACCAACGCTGCATTCAGCCACATCACCAACGCATCATCGGCCTGGCAGCGAGGTATAGCAAACCCACCATGATGCACTCCTGCGGATCTGTTTATCCTCTGATAAATCACCTGATCAAGATGGGGTTGAATATCCTGAATCCCATTCAACCCTCGGCCAAGAACATGAACCCCGAAAAGCTGGCCGAGGAATTTGGCGGACGGCTTGTATTTCATGGTGGAATTGACGTGCAACAGTTTCTTCCGAAAGCCACGCCTGAGCAGGTCAAGGAGAAGGTCCACTACATATGTGAGCTTCTGGGCAGAAACGGCGGCTATATCCTCGCTGGATCACATCACCTCCAAGCGGATGTGCCGCTCGAGAATGTCCTCGCGATGTACTCATGAATGGCTAGAACCAAAGGCCGGAGTGAAAGGCGCAAACTCTGGACATCACGGAGTCCTTCGTCCGCGGAGAAGGAGGATGGCCCATAGGTTGAAGTCACCGTCGGGGGCAGTAAAGTTGCCGGACCAATCATGGACACGGTTTGAATCCCAATAGGAGAAGAAACTGTTTTAGACAGGAATCACGACAATACCCAACTAATCCTGACGCGCCGGAAGCTGGAGCGTAGAAGAAGCGCAATTAGCAAGACGACGGTGAGGGGGCACGGATCAAGGCGAGAGCGTCGCTCGAGAGGAAGGAGCGAGTATCGTGCGACTTCGCCATCGGCGAACGTGCGCAGCAATTTGGCACGATGCAAACGCCGCTGACGACGCGGCTTGAGGTTGAGTGTGCTAAAGGAGGTATTTCATGCGGAAGCAGAATTTCGAAGTGAAAAACGCGAAGATTAGCCAACAGTTCGATACGCTCAAGAAGACCTATCCCGAAGGGTTGAGGCGACGATTGAACCTATCGTGGAGTAACTGGGGATTTGGACTCGAGCCGCTTGCGGATTCAGCGAAAAGGCTGGAGAAGGCAGGCTTGTCCTTCATTGAGCTTCACGGGAACCACTACGGGCCGGATCTCGGGTACAAGCCAGACGAGATCCCGAAGATTCTCGGCGACCACGGCATTGGGGTCTCCGGCGTGTGCGGGATGTTTTCTGCCGACAACGACCTCTCGAGTAATCGGGCCGTCCATCGCCAGGCAGCAATTGACTACTTAAAGCGGGAGGTGCCGTTCACACAGGCGGTGGGGGGAACTTACTTGCTGGTGGTTCCGGCGGCGGTGGGCCGTGCCGGCGCTTACGATGCGATGGAATTTGACCGCTCCACGGAAACTCTGCGGGGGATCGCTGATCTCTTCGTTAAGCATAAGGTCAAGGCAGCCATTGAGCCCATCCGCTCCGCGGAAACCAGCTTGACCCACACGGTTGCGGACGCCAAGCGGTACATTGCTGCCCTGAATCATCCCGGTGTCGCCCATATAAACGGGGACGTCTATCACATGCAAAGCGAAGAGAGCCACATTGGCGAGGCGTTGCTGGAAGCCGGCGAGATGCTCGTTAACCTGCATTTTGCCGACAGCAACCGCTGCGCCCTCGGTCAAGGCTCGCTTGATGTGGATACGATCATCAGGGCTCTATATGCTCTAGGCTACAACAGCGAAGGAAAGTACGTCACCTTCGAGCCCTTGGGGCCGGGTGGTGATCCTTACCCGGCGATGTACGGCAAACCTGACCCAGCCAAATTGGACGCCTTGGTTCTGGACAGCGTTCGCTACTTTCGCGAGCGCGAGGAGTCGGTAGTGTCGCAGTGACTCGCTCTGAACGATCACGGTTCCGACCCTTTGGCCGCCTAGCTGGTCATCGCGAAAAGTAACGTCCCGGACATGCGGGCAGTTTCGGAACCTGCAACTTATTGGGTTGCCGTGGAGTGTTGAATGGCAGAGGGTTGTATGCCGAAGAGGATTTTGACGATAGGATCAATGCAGATGCAGCTTCCCATACCGGTGGCGGGTGGTCGGAACCTTGGTCTCTACAAAGGAACAAATATGCGACGCCCTCGCGCGGATCCAGCCCATGCGCGTGAAGGCTGTCCTCTTCAACTAGTACACCTGGCCGGATATCAGCACGCCCCGGATGAGTAGAGACAGCAAGGACACCTGCGGGGGCAAAACTCTGGCGATCTCAGGGGTGAATCGCCGCAGGCATTTTAGGAGAGACATTCTATGAACGCACGAGAGCGATTTCTTAGAGTACTCGATTTTGAGCCAGGCGTGCATTCGCTGAAATGGGAATTTGGCTACTGGGGAGAAACCGTGGACAATTGGTATGCCCAGGGCCTTCCGGAGAGAAACTACCCTGAGCTGAAGCGGACGGGAAACACGCCGACGGCTTCTCTCTATACCCCGGCGTGGTGCAGCATCGGCGAGGGCCGGTTGCCTAAGGGCATCGGTGTGATGGCTGGCGGGCTCTACTGGCCAACACAGGGTTTCCCTCTCGACAGTGATGTGCGTGACTTCTTCGGCCTGGACATATGCCAACGGGTTGTGGACGTCAATCTGTTGTTCGATCCGATGTTCGAGGTCCAAGTCCTGGACGAAGACGATGAGGTCTTCGATTATATCGACGTTGATGGCGTACAGCGTCGCTTCCTGAAGAACCACGGAACCATTCCCACCTCCATGAAGTGGGTGATTAGAGACAAAAAAGGCTGGGAGAAACTCAAGGAAGAACGGTTAAGTCTGAAGAACCTCGCCGGCCGTTTCCCAGCTGACTGGGAAGATCAGGTGCGCGCGCACAATAAACGTGACTACCCCTTGGCTCTGGGCGGTTATCCCCACGGCTTTTTCGGGACCCTCAGTCACCTGATCGGTTACGAGCAGCTTTTCCTCTGGTACTGTGACGCACCTGCTCTGATACATGACATCCTCAATACTCTTACCGAGGTCTGGATTGCAGTCTATTCGGAGGTACTGGCTAGAGTGTCTGTCGATCACTGGCAGATCTGGGAGGACGTTTCGTATGGGACGGGCCCCATGATTTCGCTCGCCATGGTGCGCGAGTACATGCTTCCCTACATCAAGCGAATCGGGGACTTCCTTAAGGCTCGCGGAGTCCGTCACATTCTCTTGGACACTGATGGCAATTGCAATTCTGTAATCCCCTTGTTTATCGAAGCTGGAATCACAGGCATGTATCCGTTCGAGGTCCATTGTGGAATGGATCTTGCCAGAGTTCGGAGGACCTATCCCAAGCTGCAAATCATGGGGGGAATCTCGAAGTCTGAAATTACCAAAGGCCGAGCCAGAATTGACGAGGTCCTTCGGCCTTTGGAGGCCGTGCTGCGAACTGGCGGATGCGTTCCCTTTGGAGACCATTTTATTCCGCCCGACGTGTCTTTCGAGAACTTCTCGTATTACCGCATACGACTTAATGAGATGATCGACCGGTCTGGACAGTAGACAAGGCCAATGTCTCAAGAATGGGTCGGAGGAGACTTCTGAAGACTCGAGCTCTGTCCTTCGCCAAACGCGATAATGATGCATTCGCTGCAATAACAGCCTGGTAGGGACGCGAGGCCCGGGCGGTTTACACTTGCATGCGCAACCGAGTGAACCAATCTGTGACGAGGCATCCGCAAGCATGGATATCTTTGGATTTCTCCCAGCAATCTTGCCAGTCAGGGCAAAGACGGCGTTCTTCGCATTCGTCCTTCTGACTTCGCCCTCCCTCGCCAGCGCCGTGGACCAGTACGACCTCACGTGGGACATGCAATCCGACCGCGCGGTAGTGAAAACGCACTCGGGTGCGCGAGAGATCTGGCACGGAAGCCTGCTGCCCGCGTTCTGGGTTCTCGGTGCGGATGGTTTCAGGCGGTACGTAAAGGCGGAAGTCGTCTCGAGCGTGCAGGACCTTCTGAGCCTCCGTTTCTCGGATGTCGCGACGGGTGAGCTGGCCATCCGGCGCCATCCGGAGGGAATTTGCTTCGAGCACTTCGCAATCCATTGGAGGCAGCCAGCGCCTGCGGTTGTTGCTCTCTACTTCGGAACTGCTTGGTTGACAGCCGAACAACGCACCATGGTTCCGTCTCTCGAGCTCCCGTTCTGGCCGGATTGGGAGGCCGAAGGATTTGCCATCCCCGGTGCAAAGGGTGGCCCCCTTCAGAGCTTCTTTCGGCGTTGGGATCTCGGGCACGCCGATATCCCTCTCGGCAGTTTCGGTCCGGCCATGGGCACGCCCTATGCGGCCGCCTACCCGAGGCCGCTGTATAGTGCCGCGATGGGCGGCCGCGATGGCTGGGTTGCGTTCGGTCCCGGTGTGGTGCCCGATGCGGCCCTCACGCTCCGCATCCGTTCCTCCAATGCTGCCCTGGAGTATCTGTATCGCGAGGACCTTTGGGGGGCGGAAAAGGGCGCGGACCGCGTCTGGGATGAACCCTTCCGGCTTTTCTGGGCCCACGAGGCCTGGGATGCTTACCTTCGCTTGTTCCAGTCTTTTCCTTCCGTTCCTCCCTCGGCCCTCGCTCATCAGCAAAGCCATTGGAACAGTTGGGGAAACTTCCGCGAAAACCACTTCGGCTTGCGCGAGCTTGCCGACCAGGCCGCGGATGATATCGGTGCAAAGATCCTGGTGCTCGACGACGGCTGGGAGACCAGCCGCAGCACGGGCATCCCGAATCTCTCGAGATTCCCCCGCTTTCTTGACGACTTGGCCTACATTCGGAAGAAGGGACTCGAAGTGGGATTCTGGCAGGCCTGCGGGTGGGTCGATGAGCCGAAAGCCAGCGGCCTCCTGCCGGAGGACCTCCTGCGGGGTGCCGATGGCACCCCCCGGCGCGTGAACTGGGCCATGAGCACCGAGGCAGGGCCGCATCATTACGTGCTCGACCCGAGTTCGCCCCGCGCCAGGGAGTATCTCCGCCAGCGCACGTTGCGTTTCATGCGGGAGTTGAGGCCGCGCTTGCTCAAGCTCGACTTCGGCTACGGTCTGCCCGGGCCGGATGTGGCGGCCCCGCGTGATCCGGCGCTGCGGGGCGAGCGCTTCTCCTATGCTTTGCTCAAGATCGTGGCTGACGCGGCGCGCGAGGTCGACTCCGGCGTGACGCTCCAGTACTACAGTATTCACCCGCTGATGGCGCCCGTCGAGGATCTGGTCACGCTGGACGATCTTGGCGATGCGGGGGGACAGGAAGCTGCGGGGCACGGCGAGTGGTCCATCTGGGCGGCTCTGGCCGGCGGCCAAGGACGAGCTATCAATGCATCCAGCGGCTATGACTGGAGCGCGGACACCGAAATCCTGCTGGATACGGCTGTGATTGGAGCCCCCGGAGGCGTTCTGCCCCTGCCCGCGAGTGGGGAAGCTCCCGCGCCCGGCCTGAATCTTATTCACCGCCGCGCCTTGTCTCAATGGTATCGCCCTACGACGTTGTGGAAGCCGTTGTGGTTGAACTCAGAGAAGGGCGCCATTGGACGGGAGCCACGCCCCCGCTGCTTCGGTCGCTTGGAGCCTATCCGAGGTGAAGATCGGCTCACTGCCCTCGCGCTTCGACCGGAGGGCATGGAGGAGAACGAGATGGATGTGCCTGGACTTGGTAAAGTACACTGGCAGGGCCGATGGGCGATCATTGCGCAGGACAACGAAGGCCTCACCGCTTCACGCCGCCTGGCCTGCATTCCGTTCGACGGCGGCTCCCTGCGGCTGCCTCGCTCCTCTGCCCCGGCGCGCGTCATGGCGGTGGGAAAACGCGAACATCTGCTGACCAGTTGGTCGTGGCACGAACCTATCCTTGAGGTGCGATGCCCGCCCTCTCCGGAGCTAGTCGGCATCCTGGTGATCCATTGACTTGGCGATGTTGGAGATTCGGGGGATTGCAGAGCCAGGCCCTGCGCCAGCCGCGAAATAGCCCGCTCGAGGGGAACGGCTTGCCGCACCCTCTGCCCGCCGCTCCTGTCCCTGCCAAAAACTCGATCGACCGCAAAGAGTGGCCAATTCGCGGGCTGCAGAAATCCATCGCGTCGTTGTTCAACCTCGCCGTAGAAGCCGACTACTCATGCACTCAGGATCGGACGTTCCCGATTGGATCGACACGCGGCTCCGTTGACACCGTTCTTTTTGAGCCGAGTCCAGATGTATGGAGGGTGTGACGGGCTAAGCCCGCCGCAACATTCGAATGGTTATCATCTCTGGTCTTCTCCTCATCGCGATTGCAGGTTTCTTTCAGGGTACCTTCGTCCTGCCCATGACGCTCACCCGCAAGTGGGCTTGGGAGCATACTTGGGCCGCCTTTTCGCTGTTCGGCATGCTGCTGTTCAATTGGCTGATCGGTCTGCTGGTCTTCCCGAATGTGACCCACCTGTACCGCGCGGTGCCGTCGCCGGTGATTTTTCAGCTAGCGCTCCTCGGGGCAGGATGGGGCGTCGGCGCCATCCTGTTCGGCATGGGCATGGACAAGCTCGGCCTAGCACTAGGATACCCCATCATTATGGGACTGATCGCCAGCCTTGGCGCAACAGTCCCCCTCGTGGTTTTCCTTCCCGGCGAACTGCTGACCGCTAGGGGTTTGGTGCTCGGCGCCGGGATGGCCATGGTATTCCTGGGTATCGTGCTCTGCTCGGTCGGCGGGGCACGCAAGCAGTCCGCATCTTCGGCTCCCAGGACTGGACGGAGGGCTCTGACCGCAGGACTCGCGATTGCGATCTTCGCCGGCGTGCTGTCTTGTCTGCCCAACGTCGGTATGGCCTTCGCGACGAGCAAGATCGAAGCCAGCAACGCCCTTGGCCCCTCGCCCGAATCGGCCACGAACGCTGTGTGGTCCTTGTTCTTCACTGTGGGGTTTCTGGTGAATTTCGCGTACTGTTTGTTCCTAATGCTGAGGAAAAAAAACATCTCGGATTATCAGGGGCTCGAAACTGGTCGCAACCTTCGTCTTGCGGCACTCATGGGGATCATGTGGATCGCCAGTTTCTACCTCTACGGGATGGGCGCGGCAAAGCTGGGCCGATGGGGGAGCGTGGTGGGTTGGCCGATCTTTATTTCGCTCTCCATTGTTGTCGGGAACGCGTGGGGTATATGGAGAGGCGAGTGGGCAGGGGCGCCATCTTGTGCGACGCGGTTCCTTAGCCGCGGTATTGCGGTGCTCGTCCTTGCAGTGGTCGTCATTGCCGGTAGCAACCTACTGTAGTACTCATGTAGATGATGGATTTTGGCCACTACTAGAACAAAACATCACTGCGGAGCACTATCAGCTGCAGGTCGGCTCGCAGCACCGAACGGTCGGCTATTCCCGCAGTGTATGGCTGCTACTGGAAAAGCCCATAGCATCATTGGGCTGTGGTTACTAAGAACCTCGTCCGCATTGAATCAATTGATGTTGGCCCGGTTCCGCTGGTAAGCTCTTACTCCTACGCTTGCTCTGTTGGTTTCCGTTCTTGCGGCCCTCTGTTTCTCCTTCCGGACTTGGGCAGCTTCGCAATTGGAGAGGCTTGACGAGGTTCCTGGTACTTTTCCTAATCGACCTGTCGAGCCGACGGGCGGATTACCATATCGTTACGAGTACACACTCCGTACATTCCGCAAAGGGTCGAAAAACGAGTACCAATTCGGTACCACTTCAGTGTCCACAGCGTGTCTGAACGTGCCTGTCGGTTGCCAGCCGTGCCGCAAAATCACTGAGTTAGCCCAACTCACCTTGCCTACGAAGCAAGGGGTCGGGCCAGCGAGGCGCATTTTGGGAACGAAAAACGCCCTTCCACGCCCAAATCCAGTGGCTCGTCACCTGCACAGATCTTGCCGGCATTTGAGAATCGCTCTGATTCACTGAAGGACCTGTGACGAGTTTTTGCTCCCGAAGCAGGTGAGCCGCTTCTTTGGTTCTAGCCCAAGAAAGGGAGTGAAGCCCTGGCAAAATGAAAGCGTTACGCAACGTGGGGGAGAAGTAGCCCGGCGTGCAGCAATCCATGTCTGGTGGTCAAAAGCCTGTAGCCATCGGACCGGCG
>PMYF01000828.1:31787-32269 GCA_003171295.1 Acidobacteriota bacterium
ATCAAGGTCGCCATAGGGGGCGGCGGTTCATGCCTTCGGCTCATCTCCATCCGGTACCCATTCAGGATATTTCTCCCGCCATTCCTCGAACGCCCTGTCCCATTCGGGACCCTCTATTTTCGTGGCAACGGCGGCGTCGAGCAGGGCGTCGAGGTCATTGCGCTGCTGTTCCGACAGCGGCAAGGCGGGGAGGAAGTAGGGCTTGCCCCCGAACTCGTAGGGCTGCCGGGACCGGAGCATCCCAGCGAGGTAGAGTTTTTCGTAATCGAGGTCCAGACCCCTCGGGGGATATCCGCCCCGGACCTCGTCGAAGGCGGAGATTTCGTCCACGCCGGAGGCCAGGAGCCAGGCGATGCGGCAGCATTCCTCGTCCGAGGGCTGCCGCTGGCGCATCTTCTTGCGGTCGAAATATTCCCTCTCGAACGGCAATAGAACGGATTCGTCGGCAGGACGACGGAACGCCCAGGGATACGACATGAAGA
>PMYF01000171.1 GCA_003171295.1 Acidobacteriota bacterium
CGAAGGAGGGCAAGGCAGTGGCCGCGCCGTGTGGCGTTCACAATCTCCTAAAGCGTGGTCTGTGGACCCCACGATGGAGAACGACTTCGTTCGAAGCCCTGGACCCTCATCCGACTCGAATGACAAATCGTCGACACAACCGCGCCATGGCGTAGTGGGTCAGTTTGCTGTAGCGGCGCTCTATGAGCGCCGGAATCTATTGAATCAAAAGCCGGCGGTCGCTTCCTGCGTTAGCGCAGGCTCCGACCGCCGCTACAAAAAACCAAAGTGACCCACTACCCTCAATGCATTTGACTTCCGTCAGACTCTGGTTTACCGTTAGCACTTGGTACACCCTTGGCCGTCGCCAAGCGCCCTGGAGAAGAACCACGGCACCACAAACAAGTGCAAGCAGAGGCAGCTTGTGAATAGCACTTGTCAGAAATCTCACGTCTTAGTAGTGGATGATGACGAATCTATCTGCCTGCTGCTNNGCTCTGACGCCCTCGAGCTCCTCTCCCGAGACCCATTCGACGCAATCATTTCCGATCTGAATATGCCGGGCATCACCGGTTTTGACCTGCTGGAGGCGACCGGCAGGTATCTTCCCCACGCTGCATTTCTGATGGCGACAGGTGTGAATGACATCAGCGTCGGCATCGCCGCCATGAAGAAGGGGGCGGCTGACTACCTGCTGAAGCCTTTTGAGTTGGACGCTGTCATCGTCAGCTTGGAGCGCGCCCTGGGAACCAAAAAACTGGAAGCGGAATTGGAAGACTACCGGAAGCGCTTGGAGGGGATGGTCGAGCACCGGACCAGGCAGCTTGAAGCAGTCTTGCGACGCATTGAGCTGACGTACGGCGAGACGCTCGAGGCCTTGGCCGCCGCGCTCGACCTCCGCGACTATGAAACCGCTGGGCATTCGCGACGAGTCACCCTGTACGCGCTCGAGATTGCCAAGGCGATGGGTTGCTCCGAAGAACTGTCCAAGCAGCTTACCTGGGGTGGATTGCTGCACGACATCGGTAAGATCGGCATTTCCGATGCGATTCTGCTGAAAGGCGGCAAGCTGACACCTGAGGAAACGGCTGTGATGCAGACGCACGTGCGGGTCGGCCACACCTTGATGGGCCGAATAGCCTTTCTTGCCCCGGCCACAGAAATCGTTCTGGCACATCATGAGCGGTTCGACGGAACCGGTTACCCGCAGGGACTGGCGGGGGACGCGATTCCATTAGGAGCCAGGATTTTCGCCGTCGCTGATACTCTCGACGCCATCCTGTCGGATCGTCCCTACCGGCGCGCTCAACCATTCACAGTTGCCCACAAGGAAATTCAAAAAGAGTCGGGTAAGCAGTTTGACCCCAAGGTGGTCGAGGCCTTCCTCTCAATCGAGGAAGAAATCTGGGAGAGGATACGCCGGGAAGCAGCGATGACTCAGCCAGACGTCCAGCGCGTTGTATCGCCAACGCTCCGCGTGAGTCAGGAATTGTCGAGTCATTCCGTTAGACAGCAAGGCGCGTAGCCATTCCTGTTGAAGATGGGGCCGGTGCGCCCCCACTGATTCACTGAACCTTGCAGGCCGACGGGTAACAGGTGCAGGAGGCAAGGAGAAGAGACGGGGCCATGGTTCTGGTCACGGAGCACCACCGGCTTCATGCCTTAGCGTTTGCTGGGTGTAGTGCTGCTGCACGGTGCGGCCCAGATCCCTCCGAAAACCACCCGGCAAGACATCGACGAATCGCCGTCATATACGTATCTAGACACCCGGGCGACCTCACGGCGGGGATGACCTTTATCCTCAAACCCTTGCACTTGGCGCCCGATGACGGAGAGGGCGTGGGGTCAGGAACAGGTGTGCAGAATTGGCATCGGTCGAATTCATTTGCGAGGAGCGGCTTGAACCATGATCCCGTTGCGCAACTCCTTCTCCAGGACACTCCTCGTCTCCAGGCCCGAGGAAAAACATGAACATCAGAGTCATGGCCGTCGATGACGAGCCGGCAGTCTTGAATCTGCTGAAGACCCTGCTGGTATCCCATGGATATGAGGTCCTGGCGATCGAGGATAGCCGCGAAGCCCTGAAGCGATTGGAAGATGAAAAAGTCGATGGGTTGTTCGTGGATGTCCGCATGCCCTACCTCGATGGCTTTGAGCTTACCAAGCTGGTGCGCGAGTCGAAGCTCAACGGGCAGGTTCCCATCGTGATGCTCCCGGGGCTGGACGACGCAGAAACCATGCGGAAGGGCTTCGACATGGGCATCAGCTTCTTCCTGGGTAAACCCTTTACCCGCGAACGTGTCTACAATTTGTTCCGGGCCACCAAAGGCCCCATGGCGCGGGAGCATCTACGCTACATTCGGGTCCCACTTCGGACGACGGTGGACTGCAACTGGGGATATCATACCCGGGGTCACTTCAAGTCAGACAGTCAGGATATCAGTGAGGGCGGAATGCGGCTCAGCCCCTTGGGCGGACTGGAAGTAGGCCAGGGAATGAGCTTGGATTTCTCCCTCCCGGACACCTCTCGGAGATTAAGCGTGGACGCCGAAGTGGTTCGAGAAGTGCCACATGACGGGATTGGGGTGAAGTTCGTTACCCTCCCTACTCTGGACAAGGAAGCCATTCAGCAATACATCAGTGCGCGCATCCAGGATTAACTTTTGTGCTGCCGGAACCATTGCGGCTCAGGAGGCCATTTCGGGGAGTTTCACTTACGGCAAGGGAATCCGCTACTCTCCGGCCGCCTCGTTGAAACTTTCCTCGGTGGAAGGATCTTCGGCCAAACCGTACTTCTCCATCAGGCGATAAAGCCGCGCGCGACTGATTCCCAGGTTGCGCGCCGCACGGGCCTTATTCTTCGTCTTGCCTAGAGCGTGAATGACGGCTTGTTTCTCTGCTTCCCCCATGGTCGTAGGTGACGTGGGACCCGGGACAGATCGGTTCCTTACTTCTTCCGGTAGGTCTTCCAAATCGAGCATGCTGGTCCGGACCAGCATGCACCCGCGGCCGATAACGTTTTCCAATTCCCTAACGTTGCCAAGCCAGGAATAAGCCAGCAGGGCAGACTCCGCCCGTCGCGAGATTTTGTGAATCTCCTTGCGATACTGGGAAGCGAAATCCATAAGAAAACGTCGGGCCAGCAGCAAGATATCTTCCCGGCGCTCTCGTAGAGCGGGGAGTTAAATCTGGACCATATTCAGCCGGTACCAGAGATCCGGCCGAAACCGGTTGGATTTCATTTCCACGTTCAAATCACGGCTGGTCGCAGCGATCACTTGCACGTCAACTCGGGTGGGTTGCGGCAGACCCAACTTCTGCACTTCGCCATTCTCCAACACCCGCAAAAGCTTCGATTGTGCTGCCGGGCGTAAGTCGCCCACCTCATCGAGAAAAACCGTACCCCATTGGCCCACTCGAAGATCCCCGCCTGATCGCTTATTGCCCCCGTAAAAGCCCCCTTCCGGTGACCAAACAATTGGCTTTCGGCAAGAGTGTCAACGAGTGTGCTGCAGTTGAACACCGCAATGCGTTGCTGGGCCCGAGGGCTCAGCTTATGCAAAGCTCGGGCCACCAGCTCCTTTCCTGTTCCTGTCTCCTCCGTGATCAGGGCGGTCCGCAGGTGCACCTCCCCCCCAAGGGTGTTTCATATCGAGACACTAACTCGCGCTCGGACAATTCCACGCTGATGCTCGCGCGATGCCCCCCTTAGAAGAGCGCCATCTGATTGATCAGGCAGAAGATATAGGTGAGGTCGGCATCCGGGGCTTGGCCCAAGGATTGCTTCCTAGTGTAACCGTGGACAAGCAATCACCAGCAACTCTCTCGGCTCAGCCAGCCATCTTGAGAATCCGGACGCTCGTCTCCGAGAGATCCTCGCGCTTGCACCGTGAGGTAACGATCGGACTCCGTCACGGATGTAGATGTGGCAGGACGAGAGTGCTCATCGTCATGTTGGTTGCTTTGCTGACGGGTACACTCGAGCTTCATGCCCAGAGCAGGACTGCAACTACTGCTCTGGCAGTGCAGATACGTCAGGAGGAACTCCTACAAGTCCAGACCGATCAGGTGGCACTTAAGATCCGGCTTGCTCGGGGCGGGACGGCCCGAATCTGGAGCGATATGGCTTGCACTTCCCCGTCCCCTGGAGCGATCGTCATTACGAAGTCCGGGATCTACACCTTTCCCCTCAGCGACATCCAACCTGTAAACAAGAACCCTGGCGACGTCGCAGGCGCGATTTGCCTGGAGTCCTCTGACGGTGCCCTGCACGACTCCATCCCCCTTAAGCAGTCGGCACCAGAGCCAGTAACCCAGTTGGATGCAAGAAGCATGTTCCCGCCTGCGCCCCAGCCCCACATTGGAAGATGAGAAACCTGCCCGATGCGACCGAACCACCGTCTCCGGTGTGACGACGATCTTGGAATGGTAGTGATGCGCCTCGCCGCCCAGCAGCTTTTCCGCGGAGTTGACGATGGATTCCGAGCGCGCAAACATCCCGTAAAGTGTGTCGCCGGGGTGGTTCCAGAGTGAAAGGCGCACGGTCCCACCTTCTCCATCTCCTCTGCCATAGGAGTGCTGATCCAGTTCCCGGTCCTCTTTGGCAGCACGCCGGAGCAATCCAGACTCTTCTTCATCGAACATTCTTCTGACCAACACAAATCCGTTGGCTTGATACTCCTGTAACTGGTCATCGTTGAGAGGGCCTTTGGCCACGGGGGATGCCCTCGCGTTGAAAGTGCATTGATAAGCCCGGATTCAGACTTTAGAGGCGCGCGCGCTCGGGTGCCAATGCCCGGACTCTGACCGGTAGGTCCTGGCGCGGGACAGACGGGCGGCACCGCCAACATCGGCGGCCTGAAGAGGTAAGGCCACTGCTTGTCGAGGTGTGCAGCCCAAGAGGAAGGGGATCAGACGTCGTACAACACTCAGTAGAACGTAACGCGCGATCGCTGAAAGCCCGATATCAGGTAACAAATCCGGCGCCATCTGCGCCAGGGTTCTCCAGAGGCCGAGCGTCTGGCAAGGGACGTAGGAACTGGAGCCCCGCGATGCGCTCACTCTTCAGCGGAGACGGCCCGACCCAAACGACTCGGCATTGTTCGGGACGATGGCTCAGGAACAGCTCCACGAGCTGGTCCGGCTCTATCTCGGCGCCCAACCGGACTCGAACGCCCGACTCGGAAAGGTCAATCGTAGACGAATTCTCGATAACACCCCCGTTGCCCGAAACGATCTGGAGCGTCACTCGCATCACAAAAGGCACGCGCCTGCTCTGCCGCTGTTTTTGATAAGTTCCTAGCATCGAAGACCCAGCGTAATGTATTATGCCACATCCCGCCGTGTCAAGTCCTTCAACAGTCAACCAACAACTAGACAACCTGTTGCAAGAGATCAGCCGACAAGCAGAGTCGAGAACCGACACAGTCGAAAAGCACAAGACTGCGGCTCACCGCGACCCCAGCGTGAGTTCCCTCCGTCGAATTCGGTCCGATGTTTTTCGCTGCCTTCATCCGTGCCAGGGCTTGCTGTTTAAACTCTGGCTTATTCCTCTCCCATTTGGCCACTCGGTCCTCCTCCATTCAATGTACGTTGTGACATTTCCGAGTGTCTCAATTTTGGGGGTCACTCCACCAATCTCTGGCACGAATGTCACTAATTCCGACATCCCACAGATGAGTCCCCTAACGCTGCAAGCCCACACCAACAAAAGGAGGAAACATGTTCGGCCCAATGCAAGTCACCAAGCTGTTTGAAGTGAGTAAGTTGGAAACCGTGGACGAAGCCGTAGCCAAGCTGTTGGAGTTCGCCGAATACCCTAAGATCTTCCGCTGGTTCCAGTTCCCCACGGCCCTGTGCTTCTTCCACACCGTGTAACATAGTGAGCATATAGTGCGTAACCACATCCAGCCGGTCCATGTGACCGAAAACCCTCATCGTTTCACCACCAACATGAAGTAGCGATTCCGTTCACCTGACTTCAGGGAGCAAAGAATGCCTAAGCTTCTTCTCAAAGCGCCCACCAGCGTGGTGGCGGATTACTTCCACCTCTTCGTCAACCGGCGTGCTTACACCCTCCAGTCCAACCGGCCCCACCCAGAAAGTGCCCGGCATTACTACTACCGGCCCAAGGACAGGAAGACTGGCCAGGGGCTCAGTATGACACTGGACACAATCCGCCGCCACGTCGAAGGCGAAATCACCATCGGCCTTTATACCATCAACCGTGCCACCCAATGCTCGAAGTGGGTGGCCATTGACGCGGATTACGAGAATGCGCTCACGGACCTCCTTAAGCTCAGCTTCTACTTCAGGCAAGACGGAGTGGAGTCAGCCCTTGAACACAGCCATCGGGGCGGGCATCTCTGGATATTCCTGGCGGAGCCGCTCCCAGCGCGCGACTGCCGGATCTACGTTTGCGGCCTTGCCATGCGGTTGGGTATCCCAGTCAAGAGGGGCAGGAAGGAGGGAATCGAGGTCTTCCCCAAGCACGATGCGTTGAAGCCCGGCAGGTACGGCAATGCCATCCGTGGGCCATTGGGCATTCACCGGGGCGCAGCTCAGCGCTTCTGGTTTGACGGTGCCGGTGAAGATATTGAGAAGCAGATGTGCTACCTGAATTCGCTTCCCAAAATGACAGGTGAACAGCTTGCCCGATTGATTGCCGGGAAGGCCATCCCACCTCAGCTCCTGCCGCCAGAGCCGAAGGTTGAACCGGAGATGCGGAGGCACTTCTCTGGGTCCGAATTCCGCATCCTGGACCACATCAACACCAAGCTCCGCACAGTGGGGCACAACAATGTGACCCGCTGCCCATCCTGCGCTGAAGAGGGGCACGACCGCAGCGGAGATAACCTTTCCATCTCAGTCGAGGACCCTCGCAAGTATATCTGCTGGGCCGGCTGCACACGAGACATGATTCGGGCGGCGGTGGGCTGCCCCCGAACCAGTCCAACATGTGTGACTTGAGAGAAGAAATGGCCACGCTGCAATCACATCCTGGCCGGGAGTACAGAATCTCAGCTATCGTTTGACGGGACCTCGGTTCTACTTGAGCCTGACTGAATCCCGCGCCGTTGCACAGAGTCTCTCTTGGCCGTTGGCTATTCTGCGGAAAACCGACTAGACTTGTCAGGCCGAACATCGGGAGACCATTCGAACCAGTTGACCTGTCAGATTCTAAGGGGGAGACCATGGTGATTCGAAGAATCGCGCTTGCGGTCTGGCTGGCGAGTTGTTGGATGGCGTTGGAGAATGCCTGCCTGGCACAGGACAATTCGCCCCGCATGGAGCAGGTGGTTCAATCTTATGTTTCAAGTAAGAAATTCATGGGCTCCGTGCTTGTCGCTCGTGATCAGACGGTGCTGCTCGATAAGGGGTACGGGTCCGCTAACCTTGAATGGGACATTCCGAACTCGCCTACAACCAAGTTCCGGTTGGGCTCCCTCACGAAGCAGTTCACGGCGGCCAGTATTCTTCTCTTGCAGGAGCGTGGCAAGCTGAATGTTGATGACCCGGTTAAGAAATACATGCCCGATGCGCCGCCCGCATGGGACAAGGTGACGATCTATAACCTGCTCACGCACACTTCCGGCATCCCAAGTTTTACGGGATTCCCCGATTACGCTTCCACCGAGGCTATTCCCACAACCCCCGAAAAGCTGGTGGCGCGATTTCGTGACAAGCCGCTTGAATTCCAGCCCGGTGAGAAATGGAGCTACAGCAACTCTGGATACGTCCTGCTGGGGTTTCTGATCGAGAAAATCAGCGGCGAGAGCTACGAGAAGTTCGTGCAGGAGAACATCTTCAGCCCGCTGGGCATGAAGGATTCGGGCTACGACTCGAACTCCGCCATCATCCCGCGGCGCGCGGCAGGTTACGAGCCGGGTGACGGCGGGCCGAAGAACGTAGGCTTCGTCCATATGAGCATCCCCTTCTCGGCGGGCGCGCTGTACTCCACCACCGAGGACTTGCTGCGCTGGGCACAGGGGTTGTTCGGGGGCAAGTTGCTTTCCGCCGCATCGTTGGCCAAGATGACCACTCCGTTCAAGGAGGACTACGCGTGCGGCGTGACCGTGCATACCGTCAGCGGGCACAAGGTGATCGACCACGAGGGCGGGATCGAAGGCTTCGTTACTTTTCTGGCTTACTATCCCGAGGACAAGCTTACGGTGGTGGCGCTGAGCAACCTGACTGGGGACGCACCCCCGCAGATCGCCACGCACCTGGCAGAGGTAGCGCATGGCGAGAAGGTGGAACTCCCCGCGGAGCGGAAGGAGATCAGCGTTGCGCCCAAGATCCTGGAGCAGTATGTGGGGACATACGAACTGGCGCCCAAGATCAACATGATGATCACGCTGGAAGGTAGTCAACTGATCAGCCAAGTCTCGGGGCAGGGCAAGGTGCCGCTGTTCGCCACCTCCGAGACGAAGTTCTTTCCCAAGGTGGTGGAAGCCGAGATCGAATTCGGCAAAGACGACAAAGGCGCAGTCACCTACCTGGTGCTGCACCAGGGCGGGCGTGACATGAAGGCGCCGCGCACGAGCGATAAGGTGGTGGAGCGCAAGGAAATCACGGTTTCGCCCAAAATCCTGGCACAATACACCGGCACCTACGAGCTACAGCCGGGGTTCGACCTGGTCATCACGCTCGAAGGCGACCAATTGATCTCGCAGGCTACCGGGCAGGGCAAGGTCCCGCTGTTTCCGGAGTCGGAAACGAAGTTCTTCCCTAAAGTGATAGACGCCGAGATCGAATTCTTTAGGGACGACAAGGGTGTCGTGACCCACCTAGTGCTGCACCAAGGCCCAGCGGAGATTAAGGCTCCGCGGAAGTAGATGAAGTTGTGGGCAACTGGGAGGGCGCTTGCCAGTCGGCGCGTGGCCGTCCGGCCGCGTAGTCCTCGCATCGGCATAGGGCTTCGCAGTGGTTATGGAAGTGATGACAAACCGACCAGACGGGATCGTGCCGGAGCCGAGAACATTCTGGAGCTCCTCGAAATCGACATAGATTGGTGGCCGTCTGCTTGATCAGAGGTGGCGATTGACGTCGTACGAGGCCCAACAAGTAGCTGCAGGCGACAGCCAAATGTCGGCCCCATCTGAGAGTCCGAGTTGTTAGCGCCCGAACGATCGGGCCGAAGAAAGTGTCTAAAACCCGCAGGATTTGCCCAAGATTTCGCAGATCGGTCTCACCTTGTCGCCCTTGGTTTACCAATCGCAGTAAACGCAAACCACACCAGAACGCCGCACTACGCGGACACTCTAAAGAGAACACGGGCAGAATCCCGGTCTCACAGGTTGCTAGCACTACTTATTTCAATCGCCGCGCCACATTACGGTTCAAGTCACACAACACCAGGAATACCCAGAAAGGAGGCATCGAATGTCGAAATACAGTGTCAATCAGACGGTCTTACGCGAGGAGAAATACCTCGTGGAGGCTCTGAAGGAGATGGGCTACGAGGTTGAGGTCCACTCCGAAGGGGCCCAACTTAACTCCTATTACGCGGAGCAAGAAGCGAAGGCCGCAAACATCATTCTCCGCCGTCAGCATCTCCGCGGGGCTTACGGTGATATCGGGTTCACGCGCCAGCCGGACGGTCAGTTCTCGATCGTCAAGGATGAATTGGATGAGTACCACGGCTACGGAGCGAAGTGGCTGGGGCACGTGCAGCAGCTTTACAAGGAGAAGCAGACCTTGGCTATGGCCCGTAGTAAGGGCTACATCCTGAAAGGCCGGGAAGTGGTCCAGACCAAGGAAGGGCAACAGGTCCGGTTGCAGTTTGCCACACGGAGGTAAGCGACTATGCAGGAAAAGACCATCACAATCACGATAGACGAGTGGGGAAATTCCACCCTGGACCTCGAAGGCTTCGCTGGCAAAGGCTGTGAAAAGGTCTTTGAGGACTTCCGTGGCGGGGACATGGTAAAAGCGGAACGGAAGAAGCCCGCCTATTACACCGGCCAGCAGGTCCAACGAGAGAAGAGCCAGCGCTGAAGGAGGCCTCTCATGCTGCTTCATGCGTTGATTCCCGCCAGCCGCGCTAATGGGCCAGGCCTACGCAGCGTCATAGTTTTCCAGGGATGTACGCTCACCTGCCGGTCCTGCTGGAATCCCCAATCTCACCCGTTCCGTGGGATTGAAAAGCCAGTCGACGCTATTGCCCATGAGGTGCTACGGGCACACATGGAGCATTCTTTGGAAGGTGTCACCTTTTCCGGTGGCGAACCCATGCAGCAAGCGAATAGCTTGCTCGGTTTGATGCTCAGCCTGCGCCGGCAAGCCCCGCAGCTAAGCTTCGGCATGTTCAGCGGCTATGCGGAACACGAACTCGCCAAAGGTCAATATTGGATCTGGGGCGATGGTTCTTCCGAACAACACAGGAAACGTCTCTGGCAAGAAATCCGTGGGTCTCTCGACTTCGCCATCCTCGGGCGTTTCAATCAGGCTCAGCCAAGTAATATGCCGCTCCGTACAAGTCGCAATCAGGTCCTGCGGCTATTCAACCACCGCTACAGTCCTGCTGATTTCAGCGAGCAGTTGACCGAAGTCAGCATCAAGGAAGGCGGTCAAGCGGAAGTCACGGGATTCCCCACCCTGGGCTTGCCCTGGTAAATCCCTTCTCCGCTTGCTTCATTAGCTTTCCCTCACCGGGTTAGACCGGTGTATGTCTGGGATCTTCAGAAGATTGGGGATCTGGATCTCGCAAGTCGTGAAGCGCAGTTTGCCGGCAAGGGAGGATGCGACATTGGGAGACCTCGACGATCTGTAGCTGCTCAGTCCTGAAACTCTCTAGGACCCTCGTAGCGAAGACGGAAGAAAGCGTGGTAAGGCAGAGCGTAGTGGATGCTTATCAATCTAAACCACGGTGTCATTTCAGGTATATAGCTCACGTTACCGTACGTCGTCGGCCGGTCGATCCCCGGCTTGGTAGACTCACCTAAGACTTGCAGGGAAATCGTCCGAAACTCCTCATCAATTAGCTGTTTCTCTAGGAGTTCGCCATTCAGCATTGGGCCGCCTTCACAAAGCAGCGTCCGAATACCATATTCTTGCCGTAGAAGTCGCGCTGCGGCTGCAAGATCAACCCACCTGCCGGCACCCGCCGAGATGATATTAATGGTTCCCTCCCGTCCCAGCATCTTGAGCTGTGATCGGAGATTCCTTTCTCCCTCCGGGGTGGTAAAGATCCAAGGTTCAACCCGCGGCGAATCGAAAACCCGAAGCGTGACATCGAGGTTCCCAGAACCAGTGAGAACGATAATCTTCTGCTTATTGAGACCTAAAGTTTCCTTTCGGTACACGCGCAGTTGCTCGTCATCGATGCCGTAGTCCGCGCCGCGCGCGTCCGGGCCTGGCTCCTCGCGAAGCGTGTTCGCACCGATCAACTGTCCATCGTGATGCGCCCGTAGGAAATCCATCAACCAGCGATCTTCTGTACTTCTTGAAACCACCCTGCCACCAGCACGGCCTTGCAACTCCCTGAACGAAGCCCTGCCGTCGAGTCCCATCACAAAGTTGGAGCTTATATACGGACAATGGGGGTCACGAGGCTCTGGAAACCCAAATGGGCCATAGCGCTCTTTGATGTGCCGAGGTAAAGGAAACGTATCTTGGCTCGCGTTATAGCAGAGTTGAAGATCCATCGCCGCCTCCTGAGAAAGAACGACGCGATATTTAACATGCAGGGCACTTTACGGTCGCGCCATCCCTATCATCTCTGATTATTACTCTCTTCGAACAAGTTTGTAAAAGGAGTACACACATGATTCGGTCTATGGAGGAGTTTCGGTCGGCGTTCCAGGCCGCGCGCTGTGTCTCAACACCGCTTGTGGCCATACGCACGGCAGACCCCGCCAGCACCACGCATTTCATCA
>PMYF01000933.1 GCA_003171295.1 Acidobacteriota bacterium
CGCCTTCCTCTTGGATGACCGCCCGGCCTCGAGCGTTGCAACCCTGATTGGCAGGCCGCCTCTCTCATCGGGTGCGCTGCCTCACGGCTTCATAGAGCACCACGCCCGCCGCCACAGACACGTTTAAGGAGCTCATGGGCCCGCGCAGCGGGATGTGCGCTAGCTGGTCACAGGCCTCCCGCACCAGGCGATGCAAACCACCCCCCTCGCCCCCCAAAACCAGCACGCACCCTGTGGAATAGTCAAGTTCTGTATAAGACTTCGGCGCCTCGGCCTCCAATCCATACACCCAAAGGTTGCGCTCTTTCAAGTCCAGCAAGGTCCGCACCAGGTTTGGAACCCGCGCCACCTTGGTGTGCTCCAGAGCGCCGGCCGCCGCACGCGCGACAGCCGGTGAAAGCCCCGCGGCACGCCGCTCGGGAATCACCACGCCGTCCGCCCCCGCCGCCACGACGGTGCGCAGGATCGCCCCCAGGTTCGCCGGGTCTTCCACGCCATCCAGCGCTACCAGCAGCGGGCACTCCGCCCCGGCGAGGATCTCGCTAAGGTCATCATAGGCCTTGGGCGTGCACACGGCCACCACGTTTTGATGCTGGGTCACGCCGGCCGTCCGCTCCACCGCCGGGCGTGGCGAAAAGCGCAGCGCAATGCCCGCCGCCCGGCAGGCGTCGACGACTTCCTGCAGCCGCGGATTGTGGTAACCCTGAGTAATCATCACGTAGTCCACCGGGCGCGTGCGCACTGCTTCCCGCACCGCATGGATGCCGTAAACTACCTCCAGCCGTTCGCCGCTTTCTCGGTGTGACAACGAACTGCCCCCTCCGTGTTCCTGGCGGCGCGAGCCGTGGAATGCAAGTTCGTAATTCCTTGTCTCTTTGGCCATAACTCTTTGTCGTGTGTAGGGCCACCCGTTGGGGTGGCCTGGGCCAGGGCAAGCCCTGGCCCTACTCGATCAACGAACCTTGGTTACAAGACCCCTAGAGTCCCGCCGCTTCCGCAAACTCCCGGAGCCGCTCGGCCACGCTCTTCACGTGATGCGCCAGCGGCAATTTCGAGCCTGCCTCGTATAGGGGAACCAGCTTTTCCAGTTCCGGCCCGGAAGCCGCCCCGGTCACGGCCACACGGATGGGATGAAACAGATCTTTCCCTTTCTTCCCAGTCTCTTTCTGTACGGCCTTCGCGATCTCGCGGAAGCGCTCGTAGGTCAGCGGATTCTCCATCAGGATCTTCGGAATGAACGCCTTTAGCACCTTGCGCGCGCCGGAGTCCGCGAGCAGTTCCTGAAACTCCGGGGTGGCCCTGGCGCGCTCGACATCAAACTCAAAAATCACTTGCACCGCCTCCGGGAGCTGGGTGAGAGAGCTAATATTCTTGAGCACGGCAGCGAGCACGCGTTCCACCCACGCCAGAACGTCCGCACCCGGATGTCCAGCCAGGTAACCAACCTTTTCTAAATAGGGTACAGCAAGCTCGACCAGGCGCCCGGGCGGGCACTCCTTCATGTAGTGTCGATTCAGCCAGTGGAGCTTATCGTTATCGAACACCGCCGGGCTCTTGGTAATGTGATCGAGTGAGAATTGCGCCACGAGTTCGCTGGGGCTCAGAATCTCCGTCTTGCCATCCGCGGGCGACCAGCCCAGCAACGCCAAGTAGTTCCGCAGCGCCTCGGGAAGAATCCCCATCTCACGAAAACTCTGGAGCGACGTTGCCCCGTGCCGCTTCGAAAGCCGCGCGCGGTCTGAGCCGAGAATGGTGGAAAGGTGCGCGAACGCGGGCGGTTCCCAGCCCAAAGCGCGGTAGAGGGCAAGCTGGCGCGGCGTGTTCGAAATATGGTCGTCGCCGCGAATCACGTGGCTAATCTCCATCAAGTGGTCGTCAATCACCACCGCGTAGCTGTAAGCGGGGTTGCCCTCCGAGCGCACCAGGATGGGGTCGCCAATCACCTCACTCGAAAAAACGGTGGGCCCGTGCACCAGGTCGTTCCAGAAGAAGCTGCTCTCCAGGATTTTCAAGCGTACGGCTGCGGGCTCACCGGCGGTCTTGCGCCGTGCGGCCTCCTCGGCGTTGAGTTTCCGGCAGCGCCCGGAATAGCGCGGCTGGCGCCCAGCCTTTAATTCCTCCTGGCGCTCGGCCTCCAATTGTTCCGCCGAGCAGAAGCAGTAGTAGGCGTCCCCCTGCGCAATCAACTTCGCGGCGTACTCCGAGTAGAGCGCCCGCCGCTCCGACTGGCGATAGGGTCCGTACGGGCCCCCCTTATCCGGGCCTTCGTCCCAGTCCAGGCCGAACCAGAGCAGGTCTTCGAGTAACTGCTTTTCGTATTCTTCCTTGGAACGCTCTACGTCCGTGTCTTCGATCCGCAGTGCAAAGACGCCACCGTGATGCCGTGCGAACAGCCAGTTGAACAGGGCCGTCCGGGCGTTTCCCACGTGCACGTAACCGGTCGGGCTGGGAGCAAAACGCACTCGAACCTTGGGCATAGGGTGACCTTGGGGCAAACTTAACAGGTTGCTGAAAAACCTCTGGGCCGTGTCATTCTGAGCGTAGCGAAGAATCCCAGTATTTGTAGAATCAAGCAAATACAGAGATCCTTCGTCGCCTGCGGCTCCTCAGAATGACACTTCGACGAGTTTCTCAGCAACCTCCTAAAGATAGCACACGCCGGCCTCTGTCGCGCCGGTCCCGGGCGGCCACGAGGCCCGCCCCTACTTGTTCGCCGCCCGCAACGCGGGCAGCCAACGGGAAAGCTGGTCGAGGCTGGGGTAGTGCGTGCGGTCCACCTGCAGCGGCGTCACGGAGATTTCGTGCGCGAGAATGGCGCCATAATCCGAATCCGGTTCGACGTCGCCCAACTCGACGGTCTCATCAAGCCAATAGTACGGACGCCCGCGCGGGTCCTTCTGTTCGCGGACAACATTCTGGGAAAGCTTCTGGCTCTGGCGGGTCATCCGCACGCCGCGCACTTCGCCGCGCGGAACATTCACATTCAAGCACACTCCCGGGGCCAAACCCTCCGCCAGGATTTGGGCGGCAAGTTGCGCCGCGAAGGCGGCCGCAGCGGAAAAATCCAGGTGCTTGCGCGTGGCGAGCGAAATCGCGAACGCCGGCACACCATGCAGCGCCGCTTCCATGGCGGCGGCGACCGTGCCGGAGTAAACCACGTTCTCGCCCAGGTTGCCGCCGGGATTGATTCCGCTCACCACCAAGTCCGGCCTCTGCGGCAGAATGTGGTAGAGGCCCAGGATCACCGCGTCCGCCGGCGTGCCGGAGACGGCGTAGTGCCGGTCATCCACCCGATGAATGCGCAGCGGCGTGTGCAGGCTGATCGACTGGCTGGTGGCGCTCATCTCTTTGTCGGGAGCGATCACGCTCACTTCCCCCACCGGCGCCAAGCCCTGCTCCAGGGCCTTGATCCCCAAGGCGCTAATCCCGTCGTCGTTCGTGATGAGGATGTGTTTCAAAAACTCCAGCTTTCAGCTATCAGCACTCAGCCGTCAGCTCATGCTAGAGCTGACTGCTGACAGCTTCCGTCGAAAAGATGTCTCACTCAAGCGGAATTCTTTTCTAACATGGCAATGAGCTCTCGTCCACACGATTCGGCGCGGGGGTACTGGTGTCATTTGCGAGACGCGGATGCTCCCAGGTGCCGTCATTCCCGCGAAAGCGGGAATCTACTCCGCCA
>PMYF01000035.1 GCA_003171295.1 Acidobacteriota bacterium
CATGATGGTCCATGAACGCCTTGGCATCCATCCGGGGCTCTGCAAGTTCTTGCTCGACCATGTACGCGGTAACTTCTTCCTCTAAGGGAGGAACAAACCCGCGAGGCTTTATATTATCTGAAGTACTCTCTGAAGTACTCTTTGAAGTACTTAGGTTAACGACGTTTACCACCTTTTCGCTATTAGGTTTACCACCTTCACTCACTACGTTTCCCACGTCGGGCTGCGAAGGTGGTAAACCTGCTTTACCACCTTCCGTTCCTTCTGGCCCTAGACCAATACTGTACTGGTGCCGTCTCCATCCCTGGCCTGAGTACCCATGATTATTCGAAGTGATCCATCCTAAGTCCACCGCCAAGCCGAGATGCTTGATCACTGAAACCCTCGAAAGGCCAGTCTCTTTTGTGAGCAGCTCGATTGAAGGATAACAGCTTTCTCCCATATCGTTCATGTGGCAACCGAGCGTCAGAAGCACGTGCCGGGTGGTCGGCGAGAGGTTGGAATTTAAGATTGCGGCGCGCCAAGAAAAATATAAATGCTTGTTCTCTGAGTCCATCCGTCCTATCCCTCCAATCAGGGCAGGGGAGCCGGGGTGATTGGCCCCCGGCTTGGTCCCCTCTGAGTAGCGCCTATGGTCTGGCGACCGTTCGACGCGAGATAATTTATATCTCTCCCTCGAAGGCAAGTCCAGCCTTTTTTCCCACCTTCACTTTTGATGGATCTCGCAGCGGATACTTCATCATCAATTCCTTGAGCACCCACTTCACCATCTCGAAATTCTCCATGTCGGCCGACTGGCAGCATTCAAGAAACGACCGCAAAAATGAGCCGGGCTTCTCGGCCAACTTCTCGATGACGTAACGGTGCATCTCCGGATGCTGGTACAGGTTTGCCATTTCAAGTCTCCCATCTTAGCGTCAAGATCACATTCACTCTTCATCCCCGGCGTCCGGGTACGGGTTGCGGTATGCCACAGGAATCTCTTGAGGGTAAGGGCCGCTTTCCGTCATAGAGACATTCCCCATCGCTACCCAGGCCCATGACCTTCGTGCGGCGAATGGACTGCGTGCTGCGCAGCTCGATGTCAAGCAGGCTCAGATCATCCCGTTCGTCCGCATAGAGGAGGCGCCGGTCGCCCCCTCCAAAATTCACTTCCCATTGTTGTAACTTGATGATCGCCATACATTCCTCTCTCAGCGTTGTGTGAGCTTCACCTCCGGAACGACCGTGATGCCCGGAATTTCCAGACTCATTCCTTCCGCCCGGGCTCGGGCGCGCAGCCGGACATAAGCGTCCGGGTCGTACAGTTTTTCGTCTGGCGGCAGCAGTTCTTTGGCCGGAATCAGATAGGGGTTGTCGATCTTGATGCTGTAGCGCGTGGTTCGCCCCTGCCCCTTCCCTTTCGGAACTTGACTCTGCGCCACCGTGGAAATGGCGGGCCGTGAGGGTGACGGCGGTGGTGGGGCAGCCACCACGACAGGAGCGTTCGCCTGAGTCTCCAGCGNNCCGCGACGACTTCGGGCATGTCTAACCCTTTCGCGGTTTCGATGGCCTCATCCAACTCTTTTTTTTGCTTCGCGGTTTCTTCCTCCACCAGCTTGTCCCGCAGCAAGCTTTCCAACGTCTTCACTTCTTGGTCTGTCACTTCCTCAAGCGGGTGATCCAGCAGCGCCTCGCAAGCTTCGAGCGAATAGCCGTGCCCCACCAATTGCTGAACCCAATGCCTGGCGGCTTCTGTCCGCGCAATTTGCGCTTGCTTGAGAGCGGCCAACCGCTCCAGTTCTTTTCTCTCGTTCTCTCGTTGATCTTCCCAGGCCAGCGCGGCCCTCTCCAAGAGCTTCCGGGCTGACTCAACCTGTTCCGAAACAAGGCTGCGGCCTTGGGTTGTCGCCTTATGCAGCTTGTCAAGCATCGTCGAGAGCGGCCCATAGAGGTCTTCCACCGAGCGAGTGCCGATGGTAGTTTCCGTCGCGATGGCGATCTTCTGTCCCGCCGCGTCCATGATGGCCATCGTGACCCGAACCCGCATCCGGCCCGCGTCGTTCAAGTCACCCTTCGTCGCGATCAGGCCACGCAACTTCTTGCGGTGCTCGCATGCCTTGATGTAACTCGGCCCGTCCGTGATGTTCTGATACTCGATGGCATTCTCGACTGCCTCATCAATCGTGAGATGCAAGGGCAGCCCGATTGACTTGGTGATGGCTCCGGCCAGCTCGGCCAGATCCGCCGTTGAAATGAGAAGCGGCTCCTGCCCGGCAGGAACGATAGTCACCTTCCCCTGTTCTTCTTGAGTTCCATTTGCCACGGTGATTTCCCCCTCGGTTTGAATTTGTGCTTCTTCGAGTCCTTGCTGTTGAATGCGCCCAGCAGCGGCGGGTAATTCGGCCGCCGCAGACTTCAATCGTCCGTTCAGTACTTGTCTTCCAAGCGCCAGCGCCTTATCCAACTGGTCTCTTTTCATGCGAGCCGGTCGGCCGTCCCCCATCATGAAACCGAAAGCGCGGCGCTCGTCGTCCGTTAATTGCTTGATGACGGCAAGCTGCACGTCGTTGAAATACCCCTTGAATCTGGTTGACAGATCATCAATTTCCATCACCACCCCCTTTCAGTCTTCTTAGACACCAGCCGTCTGCGCCGCTGGTCGGGTTAATTGCCATAGTTATTCGCATTCCAAATCGCGATGTTCAGGCTCTGCCGGAAGATGACGAAAT
Organism: Acidobacteriota bacterium; assembly: GCA_003171295.1. Lineage (GTDB taxonomy): Bacteria > Acidobacteriota > Terriglobia > UBA7540 > UBA7540 > Bog-366. Next base: position 2,712 of record PMYF01000035.1, read on the forward strand.
CTTGCGGGTCGGAGTACGGAATCAACTTGTACTTGCCGGTGGCGAAGAGCTGCGCAACCCACCGCTGATAGTGGAACGGGCGCGCGGTCGGCGGGCCCAGGTTAGCGATGACGGCCAACTCCTGCCCGGCGAGCTGGATCCCCCAGTAGGGTTCGGCCGCTTTCGGGGTTTTCAGTTCGATGATGGCGGGCTCGCCACGGCGCAAGCCGACGCGATCCACCGTGGTCGCGAAGTCTGATAGGTCCACCTTGGCGAACAAGCTGTGTTCGACCAACTTAACGACAATCTGCTCCTCGCGCTTGCACCGCTCCCAGGCAAGGCAGAAGCCCCGCACTTCCGGGCTCACCGCATCATAGGGTTCGATCCATTCCCGCGGTGCGTCATCCCATGTTTTATTGTTGCAATCCAGAATGGCAGAAGCGTTATGAACGGCGCTCCCGATCCGTGAGCGCCGATCCCAAGCCGTCTTGTTCCCGCTCCAGCGCCTTACTCGCGTCGATGACAATGCTTCGGTGTTCGAAACGATATGAACCCCGTCGCGCCAGTATCCATTTTCTGGCCGTGCCATGTGTCTCCCCCTTTCACTCTTCAGCCCGAGAATCGTGGCGGGCGGCCTCCGTCCGAAGCCGCCCGACCAGTCGATGCACTCAGGCGATGACGGGTTGGAACCCGTGCTTTTCTGGCCCTTCTGCCAGCGCGTTCAAGATGGCCTTGAGATCCGTCTCGCGGATGTCCGAGACCGAAGGGGTCTCATGCTTCTTCTTCAGGTATTGATGCAGTGGATCGTCCGGACTTCCAGACTTGATCGCCCACAATTTCTTTCGGGCAATCTGCCAGACCAGCCCCTTGTCGGCATCCGTGATCTTACCCTTGCTGTTGCCGTTGGCTGGCTGGCTGGTACTCTGAACTTCCCCCGTAACGTTGGTTGACGCGGCCGGCGCGGCCGTGGCCTTCTTTGCTCCCGTATCCTTCGGCGCCGGAGCTTCCCCCTTGCCGCTGTATTCGGCCCAGGTTGAATTGCCGTCGTCGATCGACTTGTACATGCCGCGCAGCTTCTTGATCTCGGCGGGCGAAGCCGTGTCAATGGAGTGCTTGAGGTATTCCTCCAAGTCGGCCACCTTCACGCCGATGCTGTCGAATGCCGCGATGATCTTCTTCTTCTCCATGTCCGGGTCTTTCTTGGCCTCCGTCGCCAAGGTCTTCTCGACTTCCACCATGGCGTCGTCGATGAAGTCGGCCGGAATGAGCTGGAGCAGCGAGTTGCGGATCAGGAACGCGGCGCGCCGGGAAGTCGTTTCCCGGAGGCCGCGCTCGTTCAGCGGTTTGTAACCTCCTGCCCGCGTGTATCCGATCTTCGTGAAGGTGTCCTGCTGGCTCGGCCGCGTGTTGGTTTGCAGATCGTAAGCCCAACCCTCGATGGTTCGCGTGTCCTCTCCGTCCGCAATGACCGCGAATCCCCAGCGCATGTTTCCCCACACACGCGCCGCTTCGCGGGCCAGCTTGACGCTTGGTCCCGTGATGTCCACGTTCCGGTTTTCGTCCGAATCGAACCGTGGGAAGGAATACATTGCCTGTTCGGCAAAGTTGGTCCGCTGGCAAGCGTGCAGCAGAGCTTGATAGGCAGCGCTTTCATTCCTCGGGAACTTCCGCGCCACGATGATCGCGCTCTCGATGTCCGCCCGGGCTTCTTCTTGCAATCGCCCCGGCGCGACCTCTTCCGACGTCCTTGTCTGTTTGCCCAGGGCATCGTCTTTCACTTCTTTCTTCGCCATGTGGTCCCCCTGGCGTGGAACTTCCAGCGCTGTTACTCCGGTTGGAGTTCAGCCGCTCATCCACGTCCCTTTTTTTTCTCTTGCTGCTTCAAGAACTTCACCAGAATCCAGCGCACGAAACTACACGCATCCCGACCTTCTGCGCGCGCCATCTCCGCCAACTGCTGCTTCATGGCCGCTGGAACGCGAAGCACCCACGGCACCATGACGCCATCCTTTTCATTGAGCTTGGTACGGCTCATCGTTGCCTCCTCATAATGTACTCCCTAAGCTTACATTAAATTACAGAGTCCAGCCAGAATTATTTTGCTTGCAAGCCGTTCCGCTTTCTGTTATCTCTTGATCGTTCCCGAACCGTGCTTCGGGCTTCATGATGTTTCCCCCTTAGCGGTCGTTCTGGCCCGTCCCCGGAACGGCCGCTTTCCTTTTTGGGCACAAAAAAGGCAGCAGGCCGAAGCCCACCGCCCTTGATGTTTCAATCCTTCCTGATCTTGCGTTTTCCGAATTCCCCAACTTCCGCAAGCGCGCTCGGCGGACGCCGCTTCTGAATTTCAATCGGCTGCCGAGGCTTCACGGGCTCGACCGTGACGAAGCGCGGGACCATCTGGTCTGCCAGCTTCCTCTGAGCGAGAATGATGTACCCGCACTTCCCGGCTCGCTTGTACAGTACGCAGGTGCAAGAAAAACTCCCGCCGTTGGCCAGTGAAACCGTCTGGCCGCCCACAATGAATTGTTGAGACGCTGACATGCTCGTAATCCTCCTGGGCAAAGATGCTTCCCTAGCTTGGTGTAGCCGAATGGAATGGCTGTAGGACTAGTGGACAAGCGATAGGCTGGATAGAACCACTACCCAGCCCCAAAAGAGACAATTTGGACTTTTTTTACTCTTCCTCGCTTCGTATCTTCCGGATCCCCTGGGTCATCACTTCGAGCGTGGCAGCTGCCTGGGAAAGCTTCTCCCCTATCATGGCTTTCATGTTTTCGGATTCGCGCAGCTTGTCGGGCGTGATGCCACCCACGATCGCCTTGAGCTGGTCGCTGATTTGTTCCAGCTCTTGATCGTTCGTGATGTTGCGGAATGAAAACGTGCTCAGGAATTCCTTCAATCGGTTTACCGAGGAATCAGTCAGCTTGCGGACCTTACCGGCCGCGTCGGGCTGCAAGGATTCGCAGAGCCGCTTGACCATATCGGCCATCGCGATGCGCAGCAGATCGCGCCACTCCGTGTAGGACTCTTCCATTCGTTCAGAGATTTTGCGCCGCTCTTCACTGAACAGCCGGGGTGAGATTTCAGCCAGCTTACCCGGCGTCGACAGGGAGACGTAATTCCAAGTCACGCGGAATCGGCGCTGAAACTCTACCTGGCTCGGATAGTCACGGCGATTGAAGAGGGCGCCGAGCGGCCCGCGCGCTGCATCCAGAAGTTCCGGATAGCGCTCCGTCGCGGTCTCGATCAGTTCTTGCCGCTGCTTCACGAACCGTTCCAGGGTTTCCTCAATCTCCTCAACCAGTCCGAGGGGAAGGACATGGAGGCTCTTATCGTAAGGCAGGCAGCGTGAGATGACATAATCATTGATCTCTGCGTCAAGATGCTCGATAGCTTTCAGCTCGTTGCTGTCCAGCAGAACTTTGCTCACTTTGACGCGCTGCTTCTCGGCGTCCACCTCGATCTCGGTCGAGGCGACTTTGCGCCGGTTGCCAAAGCGATGGAAGTGCAGGGAAAGAAAGACCGCCTTCTCGGCGATCCCCTTAACTGCCACATTGATGTTCGTTTTCGTTGCTGTCTTCATTGATGCTTCTCCCTCTGCGGAGTTAGTGCCCCGCCTTCAACACGTCTTGCCCGTGATCGTGAGCATGATCGTGGCCGTGATGCTTGGCCCGCGCCATCGCCGCGGAGTCCGTCCGTGCTGCCCGCGTCGTCTTGCCCGCCGCCAGGATCGACATCGCCTTAATGAACCTCTCGGCGGAGTCATGATTCGCCGGCGAAACCGGATCGGTCGTCGTCTTGATGGTGCCGTCCGGAAGTATTTCAATCGTCATCGTGTCTGCGTTCATGAAGCCCTCCGTTTCACGGTCGCCACCAGATTGCCAGCGGCGTTGGTTTTCCAGTCGAATTTCCAACCGAAGCGCTTTCCCTGGGACTCGACCACTTGCTTCGAGTAGGCGATCTTGATTTGGCCTTCGGTTCCATCCTCTGCGTTCCGGATAGTCATCCGGCAGGTTGTGGTGTTGAAGTCTCCCGACACCGTGCCCCTTGAGAATCGAACCACGCTCCCACTTTGCTGCGCGACATAGCCGGCCGCGCGCAATGACTCTACTAGGATCGTGGGATTCGTTGTGCTGGCCCAGGCCATTTCTGCGGTTATGACGCTATCACAAGGCATGTAGATACCCTCCCTTCATGGTTCCCGCACGGGCTTGCCGCCGTGCTCTTTGCGGGTTACGTCCCGCCAGTCCGTTGATTGAACTGGCGGGATGGCTCACCATTTCCACCTTTCTAAACGTCCGGCTCAATCGGTTCATCGACGTCCGCCTGGGTGTACCCGGTCAAGATTTCCGGCCGGTACCGTGAAAGCTCTACCTTCTCGCAATCCACGCAGGTGTAACAGAGGAAAATTCCCTGCGCATCATACTGCTCTTCTCTCGGTTTTCCACTACCACAAGGGCACCTTTTCATGGCGTGACTCCTCTTTGCATGGTAGCGCGCGCAACTTCCGGCCTGGGCGCACGCTTGCCCAACCTCCAGAGATATTCCGAAATCGTACAATACAGCGACGATCGGTCGAGCTGCGCGCGATAGACATCCTCAAGCGCCTCGTGGTTCGCTTGTTCCCGGAGGTTGTTGTATTCCTCGCAACCGAAGAAGGCGCAGCCGAACGGCGCCACGGGATGAATCGCGCAGCGCCGCTCAGCCGTGAAGTGAATGCAGGCGCCACTCTCCTGCCGGGCAGGTACCAGCGTGTGAATCCGGAAAGGCCTCCCAGCCTGCGACACCAGCGCCCCCGGTGAAGCCAGGAGATTTGACTCCGCCCAGGTGAGCGGATCATGGGTTGGGTCCGGATCATCCAACTCCCACTTCGGAATGATCCGAACAAGGTCTGCCGGGATCAGATATCCCGGCATGAATTGGCAAAAGGCTGCGCACTCAGAGCACGCGCATTCGGTGCGCTCGATGCCGTACTGCGTTCGCATTATACTTTCCCCCCTTTCTGCTGAAAGGCTACCGGGCCGTCGTCCATCCGTAGGCGGCGCTTCCCGCCCCCACTGGATTCGGCCTGCTCTTCCCAGCGATAAACACCGGGCTCCGAAGCCGAGACATACTTCCCCGTCGCGAGCTGCCGGAGCGAACGGACCTTATCCGCCGCCGCCCGGCAGACCGGCACGATGAACTTCGCCGCTTCCCGCAACGGGACTTGGAGCTGGTCGGCCAACTTCGAGCACTCCTTGATTTCCCGGCCCGTCCAACCGTCGTCGGCTGGAATCGGATCGTCTGCTGACAGCGAGTACCGCTTGCCATAGAATTTCCAGCAGGCTTCGCGCTCATCCGATCCCATCAAATCAAAAAAGAACGTCCCGAGCGTGAACCGGCTCAGGATTTCAGGAGGCATCTGCCCTATCGCGTTGCAGGTGCCGATGACCAGGGTATTGCCCTGGGAGATGGCATCGACGGTTTTCAGCGCTGTGCGTAGCCGCTCTTCAGTCGAGCCGATGATGCCGGACTGCATCCCGGCCAAGTCGAACATGATGGTCGGAATCCCAGCGACGGAGCCCGCCCACTTGGCGAGCAACGTCTTGCCGCCGCCCGGAACGCCGATGCAGAGAATGCCGTCAGACTCCCGCTCCGTCGTCCAACTCAGCCACGTTCCGGTCATTCCCGTTTTCACCCCCGAGAGGTCTGTCCCCGTGCCGGCGAACGCTTTCTCAATCTCATCAATGAAGAGGATGCAGCGGTACTTTTTCCGCCCCGCCAGCACTTGCTTGAGAAACGCGCGGACGTTCCGCAACCCGACCGGCTCCGGAGTTGAACCCCGCGAAACGGTCATCCCGGCCTGCTGCTCAATCTGCTGGCGCTTGCGTTCCCACAAGCCCTCCACGTCGATGCCTTTTTTTGAGGCCGACATGGCCATCGCCTGCTCTGCCGGGAAGGCAGCCAAGCCCACAACCGCGTCGATCGCGGCCGCTTCTTGCTCTGCCGTCAAAGTCTCGCAGCCCGCGGCCTGCACGATGTTCCGCAGAATAACGAGTAGCTCGTCCGGAGTCGGCAACGGCTCATCGATCACCAGAACATCCTCGGACAACTCCGGAGGAAGAACCGATCCCGCCGTGGTCGTCATGACCAGCATCTGTCCGTTGATCTTGAACCGCTCGCGCAGGTTCCAGATGCCTTGCTTCACGCCCTCGTTCGTCCAAAACATATGCGCGTTGACCATGACGATGATCACGTCCTCTGTGCTGATCTTCGAGAGGAGCATCAGAAAATCCGTGGGGCGTGTGGAGACTTCCAGCGGATCGCCGCCCCCGAGAATCTGCGCGGCAACCTCCGCCCCCGGCTTATTAACCACTTGTAGGCCACGCATCAAATCCCAAACCAGGAACGGTGTTACGTCAACCTTACCGTTCAGGGAGTCCTTGATTTCGTTGATGGCCGACCACGGGTCAGCCGTGCGGACCGCGACGAGCGGAGTCGCTGCCTCGCGCGCCGCCCGGAACTGCTGTTTGAATTCCATGGTAGTTTCCCCCTTCTCTTGAAATTGGCTGTGACACTTCACCATTTGAGAGCTTTCTTGGCCCGTTGAACCAACTCTGACGCATCAGGGTCGGCGCCTACTCCGAGCAGATGTGCCATGTAGCACGGCAGCATCTCCCTCAAAATCTCTTGCAGTTTTTGCTTATCCGACATTGTCTCTCCCTTTCTGCGCTCTCGCCAGCCCGTCCGGGCCTGAGCGCCTTTCCCGTTTGCCGTGGATTCCGCCACGGCGCGGGATGCTCGCGTTACTTGTGCCACTTCTTGAGGACTTGAAAGATGAAGAAGCTTGCGAGCACCACGCATAAGGCAGAATGTATGGGCCCGCGTGCCAAAAAGTTAATCAGGTGCATCATCGCGAACCTCCCAAGGAAAAGGTGCGCTCATTCTCCGCGAGCCTCAACTGCACCATTTCAGCAGAAAGCTCATCCTCCCGAATGGCAAGAGTGCTTGGGTCCGGGCCGAGTGGATTGAACCATACCAACCCTTCCGCCGTCCCGAGATACCGCGCGCCTGCCATAACTACGATCCGATCGTGGTCAGAATTGAACATTTTCTTATCCCCCTGTTTTAGATTCCAGCCGTCCACTCGGCCCAGGACCATCGTGTCCTGGGCCGTAGCACTGCTGGCCTCCTCTCTACTTGCGCCGACGCAAAGGCGCGGGCGACTCGGTGACGGTCACTGTCTTCGCGCTCTTGGGGAGCGTGTAACCGTTCTTCTTCGCGTACTCTTCGCGCATGATGAAAAAGTGTTTCTTCGTCCCGTCCTTCTGCACTTCCGAGCGCCGATAGCAGCCCCCGAAATGAGCAGTCCAGTTGTGGCTCCCGTCTCCAACTGCCGCGAGCGCGTCATTGCAGGTAGCATGCGGCCCGCTGGTGAGATTCTTGGAATCCTCGCCCTCGACGGCATACCATCTCGTTTTCGACTCGGCCGCCTTCGCGGCTTGCTTCGCTTTCTTCTCCGCCCGGGATTTCAGCTTGGCCTCTTTCGCTTCGGCTTTCGCCTTCGCCTTGGCTTCTTTCGAGGCAGCTTTCTTGGCGCGCAGCTCTTCTTTCTTCGCCTTGCGCTCGGCGGCCTTCGCGGCGGTCTTCGTCTTCACTTTTTCGTCGGCCGATTTGAGTTTCAGCTCAGAGATGGCTTTCACGTTCAAGGCGCGCCGCTTTGCTGCCCTTATCATGTCGCCCTTGGAATGCTTCAGGGCTTTGACTCCCTCGCTGATGGTTTGCGCTAGTTTCGACATGGTCGTATCCCCCTCATTATTCTCTTGTCCGTTGCTGGCCGTCCATCGAGAGATCGGTTGCCCCGGATCAAGTCTGTAGAGCTTGTGTTTGAGTTGGCCGGTAGCGAGCGCGGCGGCCATCAACGACCGCAACTCTCCTGCCGACTTCATGGCAAAATCTGTGATGCCCCGCCAGGGTTCTTCATCAGAATCCCGCCACGACACCCGAGCCATTTCATAATCCGCCCCACTCTCATCCTGCAAGGTGGGGTTGAAATTTTCTACCGTCCGATGAGCAAGGTCGCCATTTTCAGGTTGCGGAGGAGAAGAAAGATGGCCTCTATGCTGAGATCCAAGCCAGAGGTTAGATGAGTCTCCTCTCCCGGAATGAACTGCCCGAGCTGCCGCACGGTGCGCTGCACCATGTTCGCGGCGCAATCTAGCTGGATAACTTGCTTCGCCAGCCGTCGCGTAAGATGCTTCCGGTTGTGAGCTTTCTCGTTTGCTGAGCACATTATTTCCCCCTGGCGCAAGTAGCGCCGCTCGGCACCAGGCCGCCCCTGATGCCGTCCGCCGATACTCTCGCCTCAATTTCCGGCATTTGATTCCTTTGCAATGGTCCATGATTCAGGTTCCAGTGCGACTCTATTACTTGCAGCCGCAGGCTCAGGAAGCTTGGTGGATTTGAGCGAGCTGAGAATCTCGCGGGCTTTATTGATGGTCGCCTGAATTGTATCAAGGCGCTTGCGGAGCACTTCCTCGCCCCACGACGCCTTGATATCTTCGGCTTTATTGATCTCGTTGAGCAGCTCCGCGGCATTGGCGAGCTGCGTGCGTTCATGGAGGTATTGATCGCGTTCGTCCATGGGCATCCAGTCGATGCCTCGAGTGTCATATTTTTCTGCCCCGATCATGCGACCTTCGGGCGTGTACCGCGTAACGGCCGACGTGGACTCAAGGCGAACAACGATCTTCCCGGTCGGAGTGATCTTCTCAACGATTTCCTTCGAGAACTGACCTTCCCCGTATCCGAATGCCCGATAAGTGTAGATTCTCTCTCCCACAACCAGCGTGCGTGGTTTGTAATTGTCCATGCTCATTCACCTCTCCCTTTTGTGGATTTTGACTTCTTGATGATTCACATCGTACCAGCAGATTGAAATCCCGTGGCGGCCCTCCGCCCGTCGAGCGAGAACGTGAGGGCCTCGGCGGTGCCTCAATTCTTTTTCACAAAGACCCAGCGATAACGGTTATCGGTTTGGAGCGAGTAGATCGTTTCGCCCTCATCATCTTGAACCTTGACGCACCCCGGATTGCGGGATTCGGCTTCCTGCTGTAGGAGGAGAATGCGCTTCACCTCCGTGAGGTTCACGTCCCCCGGCTCATAATCATATCCACGTAACTTGTTGGCCAGCTCCAGGTGGGCGGGGTTAACGTGATACTTTCCACAGCAGCCACAACCACATCTCGGCCTGCCCGAATAAACCTTCACCACGTCGTCGAGCTTCACTTGCAGAATATTCGTTGTCATAAAGCCTCCAAGGTTTTGAATTTAGGTCTCGTCAGTAGCTGCATCACAGCTAGACGGAGCCCGCTGCCCCGTTTCGACCTCTTGGCCTGCGCTCCTGTAACCTTCGTCCCCGGGGGGCTCTTATCAGTTACAGGAGGTTTCGTCTCACAGGCTGTTCCTGTGTACGGAGGCTATGGGAGCCCACCCTTTGATTCCGGCGCATGATGGAAGACCCGAGCAGGCTGGATTACCCTGCCATCAGTTCCCGGCGCTACCTTAGTTCGCGCCTTGCCATGCCGAGTAGCTGCCACCCTCGCGTTCGTTCCCTTTGGGCTTTCGCGTCTGTGCGTCCATGCGCCCCATCGGATTTGTTTCCTGCGATTGACCGCTCAGCACAACCATATAAGATGAAGCCCCGGCCGCCGTCATCCTTCCGTCTTCACTTTTTTTCAGGCTCTTCATTTCAGCTCCATCTAACTTCTATATAGTATTATTTCGTAATACGGTTGTCCAGCTAATTGTGCGGTTTTGTTGAACTTTATCAGTGTTGTTTTGCTTCACTTAGAGGGCATGGCGAGGAAAGTGATGGCAGGACAGCCTTGCAGGACTACGGAAAGGCGGGCTTTGNNGTATCTTATCAGTTAATACGAGGCTGCGCCGCGCCGAAGTCATTTCGAGGCGACAACATTACTTGATCTGATCTGGAGACTGGAGCTCACGCTGCCTGAATCCGTGGCGGTGACAGAGAACGTGAACGCGCCAGCCGTAGTGAGCGTTCCAGAAAGCACCCCCGTGGTTGAAAGCGTGAGCCCCCCGGGCAGAGTCGAACCCGATGCCACAGACCATGTGACCGGAAGGGCTCCCCCCGTGGACGTGAATTGGATGCTGTACGGTTGGCCGATGTATCCGAGAGGCAGGGTGGGATTGGTCGCAATGGCCAGGGCAGCCGCGACGGTCAAGCTCATTTGCTTCGTCGCTTTTTGCTGCTGCGCCATCACGCAGGGCGCGACTACGAACAAGGCAAGCACCAGGAATATGAGGGTGGCAAAAGTTTTTCTCATCGGACCTCCTTGAAAGAATTCATCTCCGTCTCTCCGGAGTGTCGCGGCTGGATCTCGCGTGCCGTTTCGCGTTGAACCAATTGAATCCGCCACGTTTAAGGATTGGCTGGCGGGGGCCGAGGCATCGGAGTGCCGCCGATCATGGGATCGACATTCGCGCTGGTGCTCACCAACGGGGTGCCCGTGCCGAAGAGAATTCCAGCCTTCCGGCTGCCTTCGTTCGAGGCCGTGACGGTATCACTTACCGTCGCGTCAACGGTGGTGCCATCCGACAGCGTGAACGTCGCCGTGATCGTGACCGGCGTGTTCGGAGCCGCAGGAGGCGTCGGGATGCTCACCGTGCCACTGGCCACGGTGACAGGAGCACCCGAGTCGGGATCTTGCACGGGTGTGGTGTCAAGTACAACCGCCACGGATAGCGGGTCAGCGGAAATGACCGCGACGGTTTCCCCAGGATCAAGCGCGGCGAGGTAATCATTCGCCACATCCTGGAGCGTGAGGTAGAATTTGTCGGACTGGCCGACCGGTAGTTTTAGACTCATGTTTGTTTTTCCTCCACCGAACCGAATACTGGCAATCCTGTTCGGCCCGGTCAGAGCCGTCAAGATAGCCTTGTTGACTTCGAGAGTTTCATGGGTAAGCTTGGCGAGCCTGTCGAGCCGGTCAAGAAGGCGCTGCCATTGATCGCTTTTTATCACGGCTATCACCATGGTTCTTGGCTCCTCTTTTATTGTTCATGCCCGCCCGTGCGGTGAATCATCTCAGGACGAATGCGACGGTGAACCCGATGCCGGCACCTACCCCATACAAAAACCAATGAATTTTGCTCACGCGCGCATCCGCCTTCACTTGGCTCAGATCAGCCTTCAGAGCATTCCTGTCTGCCGTGCAGGCGGCCTGATCGGAAACATGGGCGGCCTGTTCTTTGCCCAGCGCGGCGGAGTCGTTCGATATGATTTGCGCGTCTTTCCCCGAGGCCGATTGCAGGTCGCGCTTGTCCTGCTGGAGCACCGGCACCAGCTCAAGCGCAATCACGCTCTTCTGCGCCAAAGGAAGAGGTACCAGGGCGTTACCCGAGGTATCCACCACGGGCGTCGGCTCACTGGCTGCTTTGCCCCACTCGATGGCCAGGGCAGGCGGCGCGAGCGTCGGGATTGCCGCAGCGTGCGTCTGGAACGTGGCATCACGCTTCGCGACGGCGGATGCCAGGGATGAAACCGCGCTTTGCAGCGCCGCGTTCTGGCGGACGAATTGCGCTTGTTGATCGATGTTGGACTTCTGAAGAGCAGCGTTGTCTTTGTCCTTTTGATCCGATAACGCCTGCGCCAGGTTGGCTCTGGCATCTGCCCGGTCCGCGGCCTTGCTATCCCAAAAGTAAATCGCGCCCACGAGCGCAATCAGCACGCACACGATCAGCACGAGATGCGAAACGCCGAACGTCCAGGCCGTTTTAACGTCTTTCTCGATAACCCCCAGCTCGTTGATAGGAACAGCGGCGGGAGGCGTGGGTGATGTGATTCCAGTGGTGGTATCCGTCATGGTTGCCTCAGACCGAGAATTCATTCGTGATCGAGATGGCCACGTCCTGCGGCGGACTTACATGGTCATACTCTAACACGAAACCATCCGCGTCCACAATGCGCCGCTCCAAGCCCAGGGCCGCCTCGATCTTGCGCGTCACGGCATCAAGCGCCAGCCTTGAGCTGCTGATGAAATCCATGAGGGCCGGGTGTGCTTGGCCGACCAGCACGCATCCCTCCGTGTCCGTATCCCGGTTGCCGCTGTGGATGCGGACCCCCGAGAAGTCGGGCACGTTCAGGATGTGCAGCATCATGCGTTGGAACTTCGGAGAGAAGTCGATCACGACCGGAAAAACGCCGCTGGGGATTGCTGTCACCCCGGCAATCTTCCAAGCCTCGACTGGCTGGCCGGGGATCTCCCGAACCTTGTCCTCCAGCGTCCAGCATTCTCGAGTGCCGTCCACAAAAAGGTTGCCGATGGTTGCCTTGTCGTCCTCGCTTCGTTCGCTTCGCTTCAATTGCAGGTTCATGCGTTGCTCCGCCCCTCTACCGATACCGGCGAATGGGGATGTCAATAAACCCGAGAACCCCGAAGGCGTTCAAGAGCGCGAGCACCACGCAGACGACCACCAGAACATTGAGAATCGTCTTGAGAGGCTGCGCCATCGGAACATACGTGTTGACGGCCCAAAGGGCCACGCCTATCACGATCAAAACAAGAATCAGTTGAATCAGTCCCATTTCAGGCTCCTTCGTTTTTGATTTTTCAACCGCTCACTTTCCGGTCACACAAAACTTTGATTCCCGTGTCGATGCTGTGCAGTACGGAGGTGTGTTCCTTGTGCTGTTCAACGCTTTCTTGCAGGGTCTTGCTCATATCGGAAAGCCTTTTCACCATCGCCTCGTCGACCAGAGCCTTGGTTTCAGCAATGAGTTCTTTGGCCGCGCCAAGCTGCTCATGCAAAACATCCTGCGCCGTCAGGTAGCGGTCCATCGTCCCGCGAAATCTCCACACGATGCCGATTACCACGGGCCATGCCACGATGCGCACAACCTGATCCATGATGTTTAAGAGTTCAGCGTCTTGATTCAAGGGGCCTCCTGCTGGGGTTGGGTTAGGGTTTGGCCTGGGACCGGAGCAGGCATTTGGCCAATCATCGCCATGTTCTGTTCGTGCTTATCATCGGAGTAGCCCTTGCCCACCACAAAGCTCATAAACACGGTGAGGAATGTGATATATGTGGCGTCAAGCCGGTGCAGGAAGGCAAGTACATGACCCAGGCTGAAGAAGGCGACCAAGAACATCGTCGTCCGTCCCTGCAACTTCTCCGTTATCGTCCTGAGTGAGAATTCCATGGCTCATCCTCGCAGAGCGTATCACCGATCATGACGTTTCGAAAGCCATTGATTTGAGAACTGCCTCGCCGAAAAGGATGCTTGGGCATTACCGCTCCATCTCGCGCCGAAAACGCTGAAACCAGCCCGCTTCCACTCCATGGCATGTCTGTGGCGCGCCGCGCCATGCCACGCTCTTGCGCTCCTACCGGGAAAGCTAAGGTGATACCCATTGACCGCTTCCATGAGCCCTATTTTTGGCTTCTGGATCGTTCAGTCTCGCCTCTGCGAAAGCCAGGTTCCCTCTTATCCGGGCGAGATCATGTTCCGGCGCAAGCCCGCCAAGCAACTCGGAGCACGCATGCGCCGATGCTTCATAGAGCCCCGACCAATAGGCGTTGATTGAGAACTCATCCAGCGCCCGCCACTGATAAACATTTTCGTCCACGAACAGCCGGTCATCCGGCCGCTTGATCTGAATGGCCTTTTGCGAAAACAGGAGCGCTGTCTGGTGCATCCCGCCTATGCGGCAGAACCGGGCCGCCTGTACCAGCGGTTCCGCCCGGGTCGGGCGCCGCTCGTAGCAGGACAGGTAAGACATCAACACGGCCTCGGTGGGCCGATGAAGCTGCTCGCGCAGCATGGCCGCCTCGTATTGCGCCCACCATGTCTCTTCTTCCCATCCCGGCATCTTCACCCGCGCCTCATAATCATGCAAGGCCGCCTCGCGCTGGCCCATGTCCTTGTTGGTCTGCGCGAGATAGAACCGCGACCGCGCGTCCTGTGGTCCTTTGAGCACTGCTTCCGTCAGGATGGCCAAGTCCCTCTCAAGCTTCACGCGGCATTGTTCTGGCGTCTTCGCGCCACGTTGCCGGTGGATGCCTTGCAACCGCTTCGTCCGGGTCGCCGCATCACAGGACAGACACTCATGGGTTTTACCGACCCACCGCCAGGGCAGCGTCGCGCGCACGATGAAAGGTCGCCAGAAACGGAGCTGGCAATCGTGCTCTTCGATTTCCCAGCAATCGGCGTCTTCGATCCCGGCCAGCGAGAAACCATCACTGGGAATGAGCACATCGTCTGCATCCTGAAAGCAGATGAAATCTTCCGGCTCCATGGCCTTCTGCGCAAAGGCGAGCGCTTCATTGCGGTTCGATTCAAAGTCGCGCCAGGGGCATTCGAGAAGCGTTCCCGGCAATCTCTCCAGGCGCTTGCGAATCAACTCCTGAGTGCCGTCCGTCGAGCCGGTATCACAGATGACCCAGGCCTTGATAAAAGGCAGGACCGAATCCAGGCAGCGCCCGATCCGCGGGGCTTCATTTTTCACGATGGCATTTAGAATAATGTGCATTGGCTGCTCCCGGATCTTTGAACCTTCGCTCCCCGTGAACCCCTGCGTCGGCATTTCGCCGCTGCCCGCAGTAGGCTAAATAAATTATCATCCAGATTCTTTCACGATCATGTTTAGGTGTACTCGCATCAAAAATCACTTTCGATATAGTCGTATGCGTAATCAACATACTTCGTCGAGCTGGCGAGAGTCGTGATGTAGGCTCCCGCCCATGTGAGCACGGTGTTCGCCGGAAGGTTTGCCGCCGTCACTTGAGATGCCCGCAGCACGCCGTCAATATACGCTAAAACTTGCGAATTTGAGTTGTCGTAATAAATCTCATAAGTGTGTTCACTTGTGTCTGGAGTAATGGTCGTGTCCACTGACGCCCGACTTCCAGCTTTACTCACGATCAACTGCCAGGTTGTGTCACCAGCGCCAGTATCGAAACGCAAAGCGATCCAATTTCCAGCAGGGGTCGCCGAACCGTACATGGTCGCGGCTGCTTGGTCTGAAAGGAAAATCCACACCCGCACGTTCGCCGTCGATTGCAACAAGATTCTTTTTTGGAATCTTGGACTTCGATCGAATTTGTAATTGAGATAAGCTCCAGAGTTCCCCGAACCATAGCCAGCCGCGTTGCCTATTGTTGCCCCTGTCGTCGCTCGCAGGGAGACGGGCTCGGTAGCGCTTGCATTGACTGCTGTAAAAGACCCTGTTCCACTCCCCCACACATCGCCTATCGGAGACGTGGTTCCAGCTGGGATGACTGGGCAATAAGCCCAGCGGCGCGTGTTTGGCCTAAGCATTGCATTTGCAGCTCCAGCGCCAGTCGCTCCGGTGGACCCCGTCGCTCCTGTGGGGCCAGTTGGACCAGATGGTCCTGTGGGGCCTGTTGGTCCAGGTACGGTTGATGCCGCTCCGGTTGGCCCGCTTGGCCCGGTTGGTCCGGTAGGGCCAGTCGGGCCGGTAGAGCCGGTAAGGCCGGTCGATCCTTGTACGCCTGCCGAAAGCCAGCAGGCAGCCTTAACCAGACTGTAAGGATTCGTGCTGTTAAGCTGCACATCTTCAGTGTAGGTACCCGTGACACTGACAGACCTTTCAGTTACGGCTACGGCGCTCCCGCCCAGGATGCGGCAATTCGCCGAGGCGTCCGTTGAAGTGACGGTTGTGATCGCTGGAATTCCGCTGGATGTGACCAGAGATGCGAAAGAAATGAGAAAGTCCTTCGGATTCGTCGTGGTCACGGCAACGTTGGGAAGTCCGCCGAGAGCTGTTCCCCACTGCTCGCAGGGCGACATCACGCCGTTGTATTCTACTGCCGTGATGCAGTAATCAATTCCCGCGCCCACCTGTCCACTGACCGTGTTCGCTCCCGCCTTGCATCCGAAGACGGCCCACACCTGAATTTGAGCGCCAACCCCTGAATTAAAGTGGCCCAAGTAGGTGAGGACATTTGCCTGTGAATCTGTGGGGGTTGGAAAATTGACTGCTGATCCGCCAAGATTGCCAGAGGCGACGATGATGAAGAGAGTGTTTCCCAACTGATTATTCACGCCAAAAGCGCAGGTTTCAGTGGCCCCCCACGCGCTACCACAGGATTGGATGTAGGTCGCTCCGATGCCAACGCCAATCGGTCCGGTCGGCCCCGTGGGTCCGGTGGGGCCCGTGGGTCCGGTGGGACCAGTATCTCCCCCGACTCCGGTAACACCATCAGGCCCGGTTGGGCCGGTAGGCCCGGTTGGCCCCGTCGAGCCGCCGCCCCCGCCACCCCGCACCGTGAAGAAGTTCGCGCCATCCGAGAAGATCAAGGCGCTCGAGGCGGCCGCCAGGACCAGCGTTGCCGCACCATCAATCGTGCCCGAGGCCGGAGTGATGGTGACAACCCCGGAGCCGATGTTCTCAACTCCGCAGAGGAATTCCACCCCCAGCGTTGCGGCGCCATCCAGAGTGACGGCCACGGTGGGCCCATGCGAGAAAGTGACCAGCTTCCCGCGCGATGCAGCGTCAATCGTGTAGGATGCTCCGGCCTGCGGATTGACCGAGCCCCAATTCGGAGACTCCGCGGAGACGTTTCGCGGATTCGAAGCGTCGGCCTGCCAGTTGACGTTTCGGTTCCCCGTCGTCGCGGTTGGCGTCATGTCGTTCAGATTGATCGTCGGTGAAACGCTCGGCATAACCTCAAGCTCCGTTGATCAGAAATCCCGCTGGCAGCGGATAGCCGCCCGGAATGACGTTCGATCCCCCGCCAGCCGGGAGCGCCTGAATCGCTCCAATGAAGACGTACCCGGTCAGCCCAATCTTGGCCTGTGAGGTTTCGCAGTAAGACGTCAGCGGACTGCCGCTGCCCGCGTCCCCCACATAGCCGGGATCATGTACCGTGACATAGTAAGTCGTCGGCGCGCCGGGCGCGCTGATCGTGAAGCTGCGGCCCTGATAGCTCGCCGTGTTGCTCGGATAGCCTTCCGTCACGGCCGCCATCACGATCGACGTTGGCGAGGGGTTGGTCAGAGCGCTGGCCGGTGTCTGCGTGTAGCTCAGGGCGTTCAAGTTTGCGGAGTTGCCGGAGCCGGTCGGCGTGTAACTGTAGGCCGTCGCATCGCTCAAGGATTGCGCCCCTCCAGCGAAGATGTTGAAGGAAGGGAATTTGAAGTACAGGGTCTTCCCGATCCAGTTGGGATCGATGGCGACTTTGAAGATTCCTTCCGGCGCGCCCAGGAAGGCGAAGCGTGAACCCAGCGGGTGGTCCACGCCTGCCGCTCCTGGGGCGCCGAAGACGGCTCGCCGCAGTTTGTTCGTGCCTCCACCAGTGGCCGCCAGAGTGTAGTTGTAAGCGCTGGTCAGCGTCCAGGCTGCATAGGTCATCAGCTCGTAGGGTGTGAGCGCCGTGCCTCCCGCGACATAACATGGGTAGGTGAAGTTGTCTTCGTCGCTCACGGCATAAGCCAGGAGCGCACCCAGCGATTCCGTTAGGTTTACCGGAAGATCGTTCGTCATGTCCGGATCGGCGGCAGCTGGCCAATCGAGCGTCGTAACGCCCGTCGTGGCGTTGCCCTGGGCCGTCCCGAGCAGGTTGTAGGATGCTCCCCCGTCCGTCGAAACATAGACTTGACAGCCGCCGTACTCGGCGCTGGGCGAAGAGATGACGCACCAGATTTGATTCTGGTTTGCGGACAGGCGGGCGACCGGCTCGAAGATAATCGGCGTGTTGACGCTACCGGCGCTGGCGTCTGTGGAAGGCGAATACGGGCTGGGTGGCGTGACGGTGATTGCCTGCGGCGCATGGATGCCATAGATGAACGGTTCCGCTTCACAAACAAGCGCTGTCTGGTCGTTCTGCTCGGCCTTCGTCAACCGAACCGGTATCAGGTTGATGTTCATGAGCGGGTCGGTGATCGTGACCAGATCCATCGCTTCGAGCAATTGCCAGCGGGCGTTGAGCGTGAACTTGAACAGGACATTTTCCACGTAACCCTGGCGCCGCACAGCGATGCGCAGCAGGCTTCGAGCCACGGCGACATCCTGCACAGCGTTGTTCACCACGGGGTCAGCCTTGCGCACACCGTAAAGCGCGATGCCGGCGGCGTCCGGTTCCGCCGTCGTGACCTGCCCATAGTCCGAGCTGCGGTTGATGTGCTGCATCTGCATGACCGTGTTGACGTCGGTTCGCGCCGCGCGCACCACAGTGATTGGAGTTTCGCTGCTGGCGGCAACGAAGTCTCCGTTCTCCGTGCTCAGATTCGCGACCGGCCCCGGCGCGGTGGGCGAGTAATAAATCCCTCCATTGGCCGCCGCCGAAACTTCGCTGCGCGGGATGAGCTTGAGTTTGAATCCTGACCAGACCGGAGCACAGTTCGCCGCCACGCAGAGCATGTCGATCCAGTCTCGGGCCGATTGCTGAGAATCCATGGTGAGCGATCCCCATAGTCCCCCGGCCCGGCATTGCTGGCGCGTCAGATCGAGCATCGTGCGGTCGATGATGTCCGGTAGGGCCTTCGCATAGGTCGGCGGAACTGTGGCCTTGAACGCGATCAAAATCAGCATCGAGTGGGAATCTGCCATGGCGCTCGGCCATTGAAAGCCATAGGTTCCGGGCGTCGTTACGGTCCTCTGCTGCACCATGGGACAGGCATAGCCTGACGTGTATTGCTGGTCGCTGATGTGGGAAATCACAGGCCATAGGCTGGGATTGAGAATCGCAGGCGATGACTGGAGAGACACCGCGAAGATCAGGTCCGCCTTTCCAGGATCGTTCGTCGTGGTCAAGGACACCGCAGGCTGCACCCCGCTTGCTGACGCCACGGCATCAAACGTGTCCACCCCGGCTATCTCCATGAGCGCGGTCCATGAAACCCCTTTCCCTCCCCCACCGATTATGGGATCTATCGTTACGCTGTTTATTCCAGGCAGGCAGTTTTCACAGTACCATACGGACAGCGATCCCATGTCCGTTCCGGCAGGAGCGAGGTTTGCCGCCAGAGTCCATCCGGTATTGCCCAGCGAGTCTGCGACGCTGGTCACGTTTCCCGTGTAGCAGTTTCCAACGAGCAGGAGCAGGTTTCCGGCCGTGTTGGGCTGATCGAAAGCGTAAGTTTTTGCGGCCAGATTCCGGCCGTCCAATACCAGCTTCTTTTGAATGGCGCCCGGGAAGTTGTAGCAGTTGACGCCGCGCTGCACGGGCGAGACTCCGGTAGCGCCGCCGATGGCCGCCTGGCTCTGCCCGGACTTCATGATGTCCGAGATCATGTCCACGAAGTCACCATCGCCGGACGGATACACTCCCCACTTTCCAAGCACCTCGGCTTTCAGTGATGGAATCGCGCCGGAAGATCCGAGGTCGAGGTTCGGCGAGCCTGCACCCGCATACCAAGGATATTGAATCTGCTCGCTGGAATAGCCCGCGTATTCATCTCCTGAGCCCAGGATATTTTCAAACGATAGGCGCAGCGCTGCTGCGGGCAACTGATAACGTGTCGTGGAATTGGTGCGGGCGTAATACACCCGCATCCCCCCGATCCCAGGGATGCCAGCGGTGTAGAGTCCCGGATCGACATAGAACGTGTTGCCGTAGCTGGGCTGCCAGCGATAGACGAAAGGCCAGCAGCGGTATCCCATGCCATCCACAGGGTCCGGCCCCGCCTGCAACTCGTTCCACATGGGCACCCAAAGATAAGCATCGGGAGAAATGTTGGGGGATCCCCCGTAGTCATTGAATGAGATGGACCCATAGATTCTGGCCGTGACAGCGATCACCGCCACGAAATTCGCATCCGCGATGGTGTAGGAGGCAGGAGGATAACCGCCATAATCCTCTTCGACGAAATCCAGTCCGTACCTCGTGGAATTCGACCAGACCTGCAGCATGTCCATGATCGGGTTGTGGCCCAGCAGCAAGTTGATGGCCTCGACGTAATCAGGCTGCCCGCCCTTTTTCGATGCTTTGCCTTTCTTTCCGCTGCCACCCTGCCGCAGGTTATTCGCCCAAATGGCCAGGAACGGTGAGCGTGTCATGCCGTAGATGACGGGGATGGTCATCCCATAGGTCGATGCCTGAAGCATCGTGCCAAGGGCCGTGGGCCGCGTACCGGATTGGTTCTTGCCGCCGAACATCTCAATCGCTCCAGGGGGTGAAAATCGCCATTTCCGTGTGCGCCAGCGCCGCATGCAGCACGAGGTTGACCTCGGCCACACTGCGGTCAAAGGCATGGATTCCGTGCGGCCAAGCCGTCACGATCGCGCCGTGATTGTAAATCCGGCTCCGCACCACCTTGAACAGAACAAGGTCGCCAGGCCGGGCTTCAGGCGTCCCACGGCAGATCGTCTCGGCCACCTGCCGGGCGTGCTTCAAGAGCGCATACTTGTAGCGCTCTTCCGTGGCATGATGAAACCAGTCGTGGGAATACACCGCCAAAGATTCCCGCTCAGACGCGCCAATTTCAATTAGATACTCGGCGAGCAGCGTCGCACAGTCTATCCCGGCTCCCTTGAGCCGCCCACCCAAGACGTAAGGCGTTCCGATCCATGTTCGCGCCACGGCAACGGCTTGTTCTCGCGTCATCATCTCAGACAGCCGCCTCCGGCGCCGGAACAAATGGGAACCCGTAGTAATCACCATCGGCCTGATCAATCGGACTTTGCCCGCTCACATAGAACTTGTCTCCGATCGTCGGCACCCAGGGCATCGGGGAGAAGATTTGAAAACGATTGTACTGGTGCCCACCGTTCGTGTAGTTCGAGTTCTTCGCGACGACGCTGAAGAGCCCGGCCAGGGTAGAGTCGCCGGCGAAGACGATGTAGCCGTCATCGAAAACATCGTCTGTGAAGATTTGGGTGGGCGTGCTCGTGCAGTCGGCGTTGATGACGGTCGTTGAACTGGTATCGGCGACGATGAACTGCGGAATCGAAGAGAAGCCCGCAGGCGGGGTTCCTCCGATGTAGCTGGCCAGCGAGTTGCTGATTTCGATGACTCCCGGGGGCACCTTCTCATCCAGCACATAGAGGTAGCTCTGCACGTTGAACTTGATCTCGCCGCGTGTGGGCTGCGTCGTGCCGATCACTCCCCCGAACAATTCATACGCTCCCCAGGTGTTGGCGTCCCCGGGCGTGGGCATGAGACAGCGCCACAGGCGGAAGCGCCGGTTGTCGTAAAAACCCAGGCGGGCCAGTTCGTAGGGGCTGGTCGTGGGAATCGAAGATGTGAAGGTTTGGTTCGTCGGGGCCCAGGAGATGTCGAGTTGCTTGGAATCCAACCCGATGTCGCTCGCGATGGATCCGCGCTTGATGACGGCTGGCAGGAACGTTCCCCACAGGGACCACAAGAGCGGCGATTCCCAATTGCAGAGCCAGAGCGCTTGCGGATCATCGGCCTCACCGATGAGGTAGAGGTCGGCTTGCCAAAGGTTGTTGCTGGCCTTAAGCGCGGTGAGAACCGTGGCGGTTGTGTCCGTTCCATTGCCGCTGAGAACTTTTCGCATCAGACGCTCGCCGGCCGGTCGGAGACGAGCGTAATCGACCCGGCGCCGCCCGTCCCTTCCGATCCGCCAATGGTCCAAAGATCGCTCACGAACTTCTCGAAGTCGATGGCGTCCGTCTCGAAGCGCACGCGGAAATAAAACTTGAACGAGGCCGTGACGGGCGCGGTCGGAACATAGCCCGTAGTCCATGCGATGTAGAGCCCCATGTAGGATGCTCCCGGAATGGCAAGCCCGGGCGTGCTTGACAGTGCCCCGGCATCGGTTCCTGTAAGCACGGCTCCGTTTCCGTAGAGCGTGAGCGATCCGTTCAGGTCGGTAACATCCTCAGCAAACCCTCCCAGGTTGCGTTGCAGGGGTGAATACCACAGGCCAGTCGATGTGTCCTGAACGAGCGGCAGTTGAGCGAAGAGATTGGGCACCGCTGTGTACCCGGAGCCCTGGTCGTCCCAGCGCAGTTGCGGAGAACTGGGACCTTCCGACACATGACTCCCGGCCGTGGAGAACGCTGGCGCGCTGCTGCCGGAGATGCCAGCCACGGTCGCCTTTTGCCAGTGACCCGCCACGAGCAGGCCCGCGCTCACCGGGTAATAGGTACTCGCTTTCCAGCCCGCCGTCGTGACCCCGGGCCCGACTGAATCATCGTCCGGATCGTCGAACAGGAAAGGGGTCTGCTGGCCAAACTTGTCCATGAAGAAGCCCATGAGGGCTTGCAGGTCCGTCCAGGGCGCGTTTCCGTTGACGATGTTGGCCGGGTCATTGAACAACACTTCATAGAGCAGCGTCCACCGCCAGGAGGGATTCCGCGTCTGCCCGATGCGGGTGCAGTAGAAGTTCGGAGCATCCTGCACGATGGTATTGAACAGCGGGCGCTTGATCACCGTGAAGGTCAGGCCGCGGATCGCGCTTGATGCTGAACTCGCAGGATATATTTGCATCGTCATCCAGCCAACTCTCCGCGCCGCTGCGCCTGCCGGATCATGGGAACCATCTCGGTGCGCAAGACCTCTCTCGCATCCGGCCCGTTATGATGGAGGTTGAACGTGTTGTGATGATGAATCGTTCGCCCCCCGCCAAGCCCTCCTCCGGTAGCCATCGAGCGGAAGGCTGTAGAGACTTCCGGAGGCATCGCAATCTCACCTTGATGAAGCATGGCAAGGCCGGTCTTCTGCGCAAGGCCGCCTTCATCGAATGATCCATAAGACATCGTTTGCGCCATGGCTGCGGCGGCCGTCACTGGCGCAAGGGCCAGGTTCTCAGGGAACGGGACAGATTCCATGACCGATGCGTAACCTCCCGCCGCTGCCCGTCCTGCATCGGTCGTAACATCCGCCGTGGCGAACAATTTCTTGGTCATGTAACCCAGGAGGTATTGCTCCGCCTCTTTCAAGAAGTACGTGATCAGGGCGGTCGTCATTTCATCCGCGATGCTGACGACCATCTGGCCGAAACTTTCATGCATGGTGATCCATGACGTGATGTTGTGGTTTACCATGCCTGTGATCGCAGTGTACGTTTTGGTGAAGTTTTGCTCGACTTGAGCGTTCACCTTTTGGGACTTCGCGGCGCGGTCCTGGTCAAGCGCTTCCATGCGCGCCACCACGTGCATGTAATCCGTGGTCCCCACCCCATAGATCCGCGCCGCATCCGCCAATTCCAACTCCAGCAACCTGTGCTGCTCGGCGTACCATTTGTTGATCGTGGCGTTTTCATCTGCGGCCCACGTCTTCAACGTCTCTTGATGCGTGCGCAGGCGCTCCGTGTTTGCCGCCGCTTCTGCTCGTAGCGTGTGGCTGGCAATCATCTCGGCGAAGGAAACACGCTCTTCATCCGCTCGCATGATCTCTTCGTCGCCCCGGCGCTGCGCCTCGGCGGACTCGGCAGCCGCTTTCATCTGCCTTTCGAACCCAAGCGCGATGGCCTTATCCACCGCGTCCGACTCTTCTATCAAGTGTTTGGACCCTTCCGCGCTGATGGAGTCCAGTTTGGTTTGATGCTTGATGGCCAACGCTTCAATCTCGCCGTTGATCGTCGCCGCTTCCGGCGCGCCACTCTTACCCTGCAGCGCCGCCTCTTGAACTGCCAGTTCCTTCTTGCGGTTAAGCGCGGCGAGGGCCACGGCATACATCTCATCCTCGGCCGTGCGCTCGGCGGCGATCATCTGCGGCCACTTGCCCTTGTCGATCGCCACAGCTTCTCGGGCCAGATTAAGTTGCTGCGCGATGATCGCGTCGGCCACGTTCTTGTGGGTATCAACTTCGGCCTTCGCTGCTGCGTTCCCCTCTGTGCCGGTTTCGATCCCCTGTTTTAGTGTGGCCGCTTGACGCTTTGTTTCGTACAGCTCGCGCACCACACGCAGCGCTTCTTTATCGCTGTTTGTTTCCCTCGCGACCCGCTCGAGCTCGGCTGCCTCTTCCAGTCCAAGCAACTGAAGTTCAACTTGAGTTTTCTTGTAGCTGCTGGCTCCGATTTCCCCCAGGCGGATATAGGCTTCCTCATTTTTGAGCAGGGCAGCTTGCTGCGCTTCGGTCAACTTGGTTTCTGTCGCCCGCAGTTCAATGCCATCCTTAGCTGCCTTTGCCGAGGCGTTCGCCACTCCCTTCACATCGCTCTGATAGGCTTTGTACATGCTAATTGCAATGCCGAAGCCAGGGATGAGATTCCACCAGGATCGGTCCGCGTCCAGGGCCGCCTTTTCGTAAAGCTTCATCGAATCAACGCCGGTCGTGGCAGCAATCTTGTTGATGTCGGCAAGATTCTGCTGCGCTTGATACAAACTCTTGGCGTGGGTCAGCGCCTCATCCGAACCTTTGACAGCCTCTTTGAAAGCTTCTTTTTGTGCTTCCCCATAGCCCATGATCGAATCGGTCATCTTACTGATGGCGTCTGGAACCTTGCCCAAGAACTCGATCAACCCGATGATCGCGATCGGTGCGAAGGCCGCCGCCATGATCCCGCCAACCGGCCCGACGTGGGCCAGGAAGGAACTCACGAAGCGCGGCAGATGGACGCCCATTTCCTCGCCCATGCCCCGCATCGCTTCGGTGGCTCCCCTTGCTGAACTGTGGGCGCGCCCCATGGCCGGTGGAATCAGATCAACCGCTGGGGGAATCCGGACGATTTCTGGAATGGAAGCTGCGAAGCTCCTGCCGAACTCCATGGACGCCTGAGCAGGTCCGGCAAACGACATGGTCATCTGCTCGCAGACGCCTTCAGTTTTTGCAGCAAGGGTGTCTAAGCCGGGAAGGATTTGCCCCAGGTTGATGACTGCGCCGACTTCAAGGATGTCGTTTGTTGCCATTTCAGTTCATGCCCCGCTTGGCTTTCTCTGCCTCTGCCCAGGCAATCGCGTCTCGGAGTGGCGCCGCTATTCCGGTCACTCCCGGCATCACAGCCTGCAAAGCCGAGAACTTTCCTAGCGCATCTTGTTCGCTTACCGGCTCCCAGGCGTTCGGATCTCTTTCCTTTCCCGGAGCCAGGCGCAGTGCCGGAGTACGTCCCATGAAATCCATAAACTCTAGCGCGCGGCACAGGCTTAGATCGTCTATGTATTCGTAGGTCCAGCCGGTGCGGGTGATGATGGCTCCGTAGAGGTCGGCCCAGTTGACGACGGCTGAGCCGCTTCCCCGGCCGGCACAGGCCCCGGGCCTGTGAGCCCCGATTGCCCGGACACGACCCTCAACAGATTACCCATGTTGTTCATGTCCACCAGCTCATCCACTTCATCAAACGTCATGGACGGGTAGTTGCGCGAGAGCGCCGCATGGATCACTTCCACGGCGTCATGCTGTTTGTCCGGCAGGCTGTCTTCCGTAATGCCTTTGTTCAGCCCCCGGATCTTCTCCCATAACTGGCGAGTCTGTTTTACCGAGAGCGACGGCAGTATGTACTCCCGGCCGCCCAGGCGAACCTTCTCACCGTCAAACTTTGGAGTGCTCATGTCAGTCACAGTGCCTTCTTTCCTGTCTTGAGTTTTGCCCTGAGCGCAGCGGCAATCTTTTTGACTTCATCTGAACCTGCGCCCACCATCCTGTCCAAGTCCAGTCTGATTGTTTCCAGCTTCTTGGCATTCTTGATGCGCCCCACGGCGAATCCGATGCCCACCCCGATCCCGAAGATGACGATGAACGATACGATGAGCGTGACCATTTGATTCTCCTCTTCTCTGGCTGTGGGCGGTAGCAGGCGTGCTCGCCACCGCCCCCGCACCTGGTTGATCTTAGAAACTGTCCATCATGAGCAGGCCGAGCGTGTTCGAGGCATCGGCGTTGGCGCTGCCGTCGAAATCCGAAACCCAAAAATCTTCGAGTTTCGTCGGGATGTTGATCGAGCCCAGGGTCACATCATTGAGCTGGATCGCCAGGTACTTGTTCCGGAACTTGTTATACAGAAGCATTGCGAGTTCCGGCGCATAGCCCATGAGTTGGTTGTCGATGGTGATCGTCACGCCCACGTTGGTGGTGTAAGCGTAACTGATCTTGACGGCGCGAGCCGCCGTCCCGTCAGTGCCCGAGAAGGCATAAACGCCGCTCGTGACGTTGGGAAAGTACTCTCCGGCCACCGTCACCGCCGCCGCGTTCGGCATGCAGGTGAAACCCTGGCCGGTCAGGGCATCAGTGACGCCCCAATCCGTGATGACGCCAGCGTTCGTCACCGTTGCCGAGTTGGTATTGGAAACCGTGTGGGCTTCGCCATCTACGATGAGCGAATACCCAGCCGTGCTGGCCTGCGCGAAATACAACTGATTGAGCAGCGCCGGATCGAAGACGGCCAGCTTGCCCTTGATCGTGCAGTCAATCTTGCCGCGG
>PMYF01000894.1 GCA_003171295.1 Acidobacteriota bacterium
GCTTTGGAGTGCGGCAGCTTGCTACCGCTTTCGCTCAGGCTGGCGGCCGTTTCACCGGGCCGGGATTGCGGCGCTACAGCCGGGAATAGACGGTGTACACGTTATTCCTGAAAACCTCGACGTATTTTTGCGACAATCGTCTCTCAACAAACCGATAGATTTCCGGGCTCTTCACGGCAGCGGCCTGGAGCCACGACCGATTCCAGCCTCCGATCACGATAAAATCCGGGCTCTTCCCGCTGTAGTACCCGAGCCGGACATCATCAATAACCCTACTNNCTTCCCACTATAGTACCCGAGCCGCACATCATCAATAATCCTGCCATTGAAACCCAACTCAAAGGCGAGTTCGCCCGGCCCCATGATCAACGTCCGGCAGCCCACCCGGTTCTTCAGAAATTCAGTCGTGGGCAAATACTCCCGCCGGTAGCGATCCTGTAGCCCGCGCCCGACCACCACGGCGACCTGCAATCCTACCAGAGCGGCCACCGCGGCGAGGACCAGTCCTCGCGGGAGGAAAGGAAGGGGCTGCGCAGCAGCGCTATAGATGGCCACGGCCAGGATGGCAGTGAAAATTGGAATTGTTTGAACGAGGTAGCTGTCGAATTTCATTCCTTCCAGAAAAGCCAGCATGAGGAAGAAAACCGCCGCGAGCAGGAGTAGAGCCTTGCATCCCTTTTGACGGCGCAGTTCCGGCCTCGCGGTGAGGACAACAAGGGCAGCCACCATGGCAAGGGGGATGAACAGCAGGAAGTGGCTGGAGATTTCCGCAGTCGGTTCCGCACCGAAGTTCTTCAGGTACCTGACAACGATTTCATTCTTGAGGGCGACCCACGGAGAACAGAGCCCCGATGTTCGGCTGGTATTCGAGTATTCTCCAGCAAAACCCGAAATGTTTCCCGCAAACTGGGCACAGAAGAGCGAGGGGTTCCGAAGGATGTAGGCGCCCCAGGCGGCAGCTCCCACCAGATAGGGCGCCGCCGCGATCCCCAGGAAACGCCGCTGGAAACGCGCGTGATCGAGATAGAGGATGAGGAACCAAAGCCCGGCGAAGGGCAGAATTCCGCATGGGTGGGTGAGTCCACTGGCAGCCACCAGCACGTTGCCAGCCAGGACGGCCAGGGCAAGATTGCGCTCCCGCCAACCCAGGTAGGCGGCCAAACCCGCGAAGCCTAAGGCGGCGCACATCATATCCATGCGCCCGGTCGCCGCACTCGTGACGAATGTAAAATCCGTGCTGATGAGCACGAGGCCCAGCACAGCGATCCGCGAACTCTGCGTGAGCGTTCGCAGGATGACCCACCAGGCGGCCAGCGCCACGAAACCCCAGCAGATCGAAAGCAGGCGCAGCCGGAACAGACCGAAACCAACAACCTTGAACCACGCCGCCTCGGCCAGAATATGCAGGGGCATGATCCAGTATGTATAACGGTCAAGTCCCCGCAGCCACGTGCCCGAGGTCTCCAGGAGGGGCGTGCCCATATAATGGGCCTGGATCAAGGTCAACGCCGGGTTAGCGAACCATGCTTCATTCGAGATGGGTCGCTTCGTCAACGCCACACTCGTAGCGAGGACAAAGTAAGCCAAGAATGCCGCCCCTGCCATTGCCGTGCCCAAGGCAGTTCGGTTGGGTTTCTGGCCGCTTTCCCGTGCACACTCATCAGGAATCACGGCACGCGTTATTCGCTCTTGGCTACACATACCCTCTTGGACCACACCGCCTTGTCTGCCGATGATTCGGGTTTGCGGTGCATGCTGGACTGGACGAACTTGTACTGTCCACTTTCGGTCACACCCCTTCTTGAAAGGCGCAGGCTTACTGTGTCATGCCAGTATGTTCCGACGCGGTGGGCGGCGCGCAATTTGCTGCGTTCTGACGCGACGAACGCCCTTCCAGGTGGAACGCTGCCATCCAATCCTACTACCTCGCAGAGGTCGTAGAACATGCTACGCTCGCCGCGAGAACTCCGCGAGTGACCCTGCTTGGTTGAACAACGGGTGGAAAGGCTCCGGCGTGGGGTCGTAACCGTGGTCAATGAGAGCATTGTGCCCGCACCATGCCTCCAGCAAACGTACAGCAATCTGCTCGGCGTCTCCAACCTAAAGATCCACAGGCATCTAATGGCGAGTTTCCACGCGGGAGCCCTGCTGCAATGCGCCTGCTCCGGGATGCGCCTTGGCCATACTTTGCGCAGATGCACGCGGGCGCCGGGTGAAACTATAGACGGAACAACCGGGAAAAGGACCAGCGCGTATAGGGAGCCCACTGCAGGATGAGCCATTCCTCGGCCCGTGCCGACCAGGAGAGCGTGCCCGGCACGCGAGGCGCACGCCCATGTCCATTGCCTAACCCGATGCCGTGCGGCCCCTCCTCGTAAATGTGGAGCTCCGTGCGAACCCCCGCCTTTCGCAGCGCGGTATAGAAGAGGATGCTGTTTTCAGGCGGCACGCCCTTATCCTGATTCGTGTGGAACAGGAAGGTCGGAGGGGTATCCTTGGTAACGTGCAGTTCGTTGGACAACTGATCAATCATCTCCGGCTGCGGAGAGGGACCCAGCAAGTTCCGCACCGACTCCGCATGGGTCCAGGGTGGGTGGAGGGTAATGATAGGGTAGGCCAGAATTGCGAAGTTCGGACGGCTGGAGACGCGGTCCACGGGATCGCTTGCGCTTGGATTGCCGGCATCGAAGTGCGTAATCACTGTAGAAGCGAGGTGTCCCCCCGCTGAAAAACCCATGATGCCGATCCGATCCGGCCGGACCCGCAATCGCGCCGCGTGATAGCGGACATATCGAACGGCACGCTGTGCATCGAGGAAAGGAGCCGGGTAACGGTATCGCGGACTGATGCGATATTTCAACACGAAACCGGCCACCCCAAAAGAATTCAACCAACGTGCGATGTCCTCCCCTTCGTAGGAAGACATCAATTGGGCATACGCGCCGCCTGGACAAATCACCATTCCGGCTCCGCTCGCGTGCCAGCGCGCGGGAAGAAAGATGGAAACCGCAGGCCGGTCAGGATCCGTCATGCCCAGCGCGCCGGGAGCATCTCCGGCCCAAAGCGTTTCCACTTGCGGTTGATCCACGCCGCTGCGAACCATGTGCAGGGCAAGGAGAACTGCTACAACGGCGATGATCGCCACGGCCAGGATTTTGGTTTTCATGGGGCGCTCTGCGTGGCTTGTTTGGAATAGCATGGCCAGCGTGATTCACAGTGCCATGTGTAGGGTCTGAATGCAAGTTCACATATCCGGCGGATCTTCCGCAGGTGGCAACGCCACGCAACCCTCAGCTTTTGCCCCAAGACCCTGAACCGTGGCGCGACCAGAAGGACTCGATCCTCCCCGTCGATGCCTCAGTTTCTTGTGAAGTATAGCTGGAGAACCTCGACGAGACCCGGGATAGTCGACTCGCGCGCTTCGAGGGTTACAGTGAGGCCGAACTGGCAGAGAGTCTCAGAAGTGACGCGGCCGATGGAGGCAATGGCCACGCCACGGAGTGTTTCCGCAAGGCGCTCCTGGCCGATGAGTCTTGCGAAGTTCGTGACCGTGGATGAACTGGTGAACGTAATGGCATCCGGGGGTGGCGTGAGCAAATGGGAGATTTCTTCCGGGGAGATATCCGCCGCGACGGTCTGGTAGGCTTCCACCACTTCCACCCGCGCACCCCGGTCCTCAAGCACGCGGGGAACCACATCCCGGGCCACCTTGGCGCGCGGAATCAGGAAGGCCTTGCCACGCAGATCGCGGCCGCTGAGCGTCGAGAGTAACCCCTCGGCCACATACTCACGCGGCAACAAATCCACTCTCACGCCCGCCCGCGTGAATTCCGCCGCCGTGGCGGGACCGATGGCACCGATGATGAGTTCCTGCAAGTCACGCACGTTGCGCCCTGAAGCTTCCAGGCGCGCGAGAAAATTCCGCACGCCATTCGCCGAGGTCACCAGCAGGTAATCGAATTCGTTCAGCCTGCGAATCGCCGCATCGAGCGGCTCCCATGAATCCGGCGGGCAGATCGAAATGGTGGGGATTTCGATCACCTGCGNNCGCTTCCCTGCCAGCGGCAGGCGGTCATGTGAATTCAGGTGATGGCGCGATTTCATGACCTCACTCATCACAATCCCATCGCACCGTCAATGCCCGTCTCCCGACGATGTCGGGAGGGGTTCGGGCCGGCGCTGAAAAGCCCGGTCCCGCCTGCGGCACCCCTCACCCAGCCCGCTCCGCGGTCCACCCTCTCCGAGGGGAGAGGGTGGCCGCCAACGGCGGCCGGGTGAGGGGTCTTGCCGTTGCAATGGCTTCCGCAAATTTGACTCAAATAATCAAGGTCCGAATATCAAGCCTGCTGGCGGGCAAACTGCTACGCCTTGCCGAGTAAGTCAAGAATCTCCCGCGCGCCCTGGCGCAGCAGGTCTTCGGCCACGGCAACGCCCAGCGCTTCGGGGTCGGAGGCGCGCCCCTCGCCCCGGGCACGGATCACCTGCGTCCCCTCCAGGTTCGCGACCAGCCCTTGCAATTGCAGTTGTGGGTCTTCCCACCCGGCGTAAGCGGCGATAGGCACCTGGCAACCGCCGCCGAGGCGGCGCAGCAGCGCCCGCTCCGCCCGCACCGCATGGTGCGTGGCGAGGTGGTCGAGGGGCGCCACGGCTTCGCGAGCGCTCGAATCGTGGGCGCGGATTTCGATGCCCAACGCGCCCTGGCCCACCGCTGGGCA
>PMYF01000670.1:0-3158 GCA_003171295.1 Acidobacteriota bacterium
GTCTTATCTATTATCTTAACGGCCTGCCAAAAGGCTATATGCCGCAAATCTCCAGATCCAAAGATACCGTTCAAAAGGCCTGAGCAAGCCAGTAGGCTAACATGGCCAGAATGCAGGGGTGTCAGGGGACGGCCTATGGCAGACACGGACTCAGCAAAGAGAGTGCGTCCTGCTTGGCGATACGCCGCTGACTGCGGCAGCAGATCCTCGATCTCATCCAGTGGCAAGCCCCTATAGACCAGTTGAGCTGGTCCGCTCACGGGTACGTCGTACTGCGCTTCNNCGTGCTCGGGTGATGTCGCTGTCCGTAAGCCGCTCTTTCTCGCGTCGGCTTCGTCGTACTCCGATCACCACGACCTGCTTATAGCGCACACACTCGGGTGCCTCCAAACGGTAAACCCGGACGTCGCGGAAATGTGATGCGAGAATATGGCTGCACTCAGCCAGTCTCTCCCCCGGGATGACAAACACCAGAACGCCCCCGGGCTTCAGCCAGCGATACGTATGGCTCAAGAAGGCCGGTTCGGTGCGACGAGTTTCAGCAGGCCCCAGGGTCCAGTCGTACGGAGGATTCAACATTTGGAGCCCGAAGCATTCGACGGCGCATTGTACTTCCAGCGCATTGCCTTGAATGACGTTCTGAATCCGTTGTTTGGATTGTTCGGCGCGGTATGAATCCAGTTCGATACCGTAGCGAAGCACCTGAGCGCCGCTGGTAATAACCTCGAACGCCGCGCCATCGCCAACGCACGGGTCGAGTGCGGACGATGGAGCGCCTGGGAACTGGAGGAATTTGCGAATCCGCTGCGCTTCGGAAAATGGCAGCGGGTAGAATCCGAGACGGCTTTTGCCCTGGAAGCGCAATGTGGACCGCCTTTCTTTGAAGAGCTTGGACTGAGATTTGAATCATAAGATGGCAGTGGTCGGATTACCGTCTGCCCCAAAGCTGCGTATGCGCGATGATCGTGCAGTATCCGTTGCCCTATCTGCTTGGGAAAAAAGGCTTGCTCGGCCGGGGTCCTTGCGAGGTCAAATTGCACTTACTGCCACAAGCAGATTGCACGAAAAATGTCCGTTCCTTCAATTGGTTTCGCCAACGGTCATTTGCACATCCGCGTAATAGCCATCAATTCTCACGATTCCATCGAAAACACGAACAGAAAGCACTAGAATATTTTGGATGACCATTCTTAGCCGGGATGATCTTAAGCGCAGCATCCAACGATTGGCCGGTGAGGGTATTCTGATCGGAACATCATCTTGGAAATATCCGGGATGGCGCGGGATGCTTTACGACGAAGCCCGCTACGTCTGGCGGGGCAAATTTGCCGAATCACGATTTCAGAAAAACTGCCTCAGTGAGTATGCGGAAGTTTTCAAGACGGTCTGCGTGGACGCCGCCTATTATTCTTTCCCTTCCACAAACTATCTTGAAGGGCTGGCGGCACAGGTGCCGTCTGACTTCCAATTTGCCTTCAAAGTAACGGACGAAATCACTCTCAAGAAATTCCCCAATCTTCCCCGTTTTGGCGTTCGGGCGGGCAGGCCGAATGAACATTTCCTGAACGCGCAACTTTTTGAACGTGGCTTTTTGAGCCCCTGTGAGTCAATTCGTCCGCATATCGGACTTTTAATGTTTGAATTTTCGCGGTTTTATCCTACCGATTTTGAGCATGGCCGCGACTTCGTCGCGGCACTTGATGCGTTCTTGGAAAAATTGCCCAAGGGCTGGCCGTATGGAATTGAACTCCGGAACAAAAACTGGCTAAAGCCTGAGTATTTTGACTGCCTTGCGCGACACCACGTCACGCATGTTTTCAATTCCTGGACGGAAATGCCGTCCATTGGCGAGCAAATGACGCTCCTTGGCAGTCGGACCAATCCCGACCTGGTCGCCGCCCGCTTTCTGCTTAAGCCCGGCCGCAAGTATGAAGAGGCAGTTAAAGCATTTGCACCGTACGAACAGACCAAAGAAGTGAATGAAGAAGCTCGCCGTGCCGGTGCCGCGCTGATTACGGAGGGAAAAATGAATCCGAAGCAGACGACATTCATCTTCGTCAACAACCGTCTGGAAGGAAACGCCTTACAGACAATCCACGCCATGCTCGAAGCTTCGGGCGCTCGATGATTTGAACAAACCCTCTTGACAGCCGGACCAAATACTGCTCATATGAGCAGTCATGGAAGGTTTGACCAAAAAACAGGATGCGGTCCGCAGGTTCATCGTTTCTGAGCTGAGATCGGGTCGGCCCTGCCCGACGCATCGGGAAATCGCCTCGCATTTTGGCTTTGCCAGTTCCTATGCTGCCGCCTGCCACGTCAATGCACTGATAACAAAAGGCATTTTGGTTGCCGAACGCGGGAAAGCCCGCGCTTTACAATTGGCCGAAGTGTTTCCCGGCGTGCGCCGCCCGCTCACTGCCGAAATTCCGTTGTTCGGCTCCATTCCTGCCGGATTTGCTGAGGACAAAAGTCAGGAACCGGATGGATGCGTCGTCGTCGATATTTCCTCCATCGGGTTCAAGCCGACACGCAATACTTTCTGCGTGCGCGTCGTAGGTGACTCTATGACGGGCAGATTCATTTGTGATGGTGACATTGTGATTTTGGAGCATGGTGTCGATCCCCGTAACGGAGAGATCGTAGCGGCATTGATTGACCGCAAAACCACGCTTAAAACCTTCGTGGAGAGAGCTGGCAAGCGGTTCCTCAAAGCGGAAAATCCGAANNATCAGAAAGGCGTGAGAACAAATCATGCGGGCAATTGTGCATTTGGACGCAGACGCCTTCTTTGCGGCGGTCGAGCAGGCCTCTGATCCCAGGTTGCGCAACAGGCCGGTGGCCGTGGGCGGTGAAAAGCGCGGCATCATCGCCTCGGCTTCCTATGAAGCGCGGCGTTACGGCGTCTATACGCCAATGCCGACCGCAAGGGCGCGCAAGCTCTGCCCGAACCTGATCGTTCTTCCGGGCGATTTTGAGCGGTATGAGCAGTTTTCGAATTGGATGTTCGGCTACTGCTACGACTTCACTCCCGACGTGGAACAGACTTCCATTGATGAAGGCTATTTTGATCTGACAGGGACAAGAAAGCCTGCGGGTGAAATTGCGCTCACGATCCGCAAGGCCATAGGGCAGCGACTAAAAATCACGGTCAGCGA
>PMYF01000670.1:3250-4505 GCA_003171295.1 Acidobacteriota bacterium
ATTCGGCAGTTCGCGCATGGGGTTGACGAAAGGCCTTTGGTCCCACTGCAAGAGCCGCAGAAGTCCTTCAGCAAACAAGAAACCTTCCCTGCCGATTTGACCGATGAGGAATATATCGCGGCCGTTTTACTGCGAATGGCCGACAGCCTCTTTA
The DNA here is from genome assembly GCA_003171295.1 of Acidobacteriota bacterium. Taxonomy (GTDB): domain Bacteria; phylum Acidobacteriota; class Terriglobia; order UBA7540; family UBA7540; genus Bog-366. Next base: position 3,405 of record PMYF01000670.1, read on the forward strand.
CGTCCGTGCGGGAAGAAGGCCGCAGCATCCGCACCCTAACCGTGAAGGTTCGCTACAACGATATGGGAGAAGATCAGGCGAGCGACAGTCTGCTTGAGCCGACTGATTTAGAAATGGAGGTGTATGGACTGATTCGCGCCTTGCTGCGTAAGGCATGGAAACGGCGAGTGAGTTTAAGGCTTGTTTCGCTCAAGCTGTCGAATCTTTACCGGGGTGCCTATTCAACGGAACTGCCTTTCCTGCCAGCCGCACAACGTCGCGAGTCGGGCGCGCGTCTGGCGGCCGGGATTGATGCCCTCAGAAAAACTCATGGACACAGCATCATTTTGCGGGCGCACGATTTAAGGCTTCGTCATCCTCCCGTTGACTTGCTAGAAAACTCCCCGCTGTCTCATTCCATTGTTCGCACTCGGGTTGCGCCTCCTCGGCGCGAAACGCTGACCTATGTTCCGCTCCGTGGGCACAGCCACTATTCGTTTCTGGACTCCACTCTCTCACCGGCTGCGCTCGTCGCGCTCGCAAAGCGAAGCGGGTTGCCTGCGGTCGCTCTGACCGACACGGGAAACCTTCATGGAGCCGTTGAATTTGTATCGGCGGCAAAAGAACTTGGGATTAAGCCGATTTTAGGCGCCGAGCTTCGTGTGGATGGAAAGCCCCTGCTGCTCTATGCAGAATCGTCTGCCGGGTATCACAATCTTTGCCAGTTGCTCTCCCGTCATGCCGCGCGCCTGGCGGGTGGGCCTGACGACGGAGGGGTTGCCGCGCAACAACGCCGCCCGTTGCATCTGGGTGAACTAGCGGGGCTGACTTCCGGCCTGGTTGCCGTCGGTGCTGACCCTCAGCTGGCGGAGTTATTCCCGAATTCTTTCTATCAGATGGTAACGGGACACGAGGCTAGTGGGGATCTCCCCGCCGTGATCACGCCCGCAATCCATTACGGAGCCGAAGCCGACAGGCAGCGATATGACATCGTTCAGAGCATTCGTACGCTGACGCTATTGCGTCAGCCACATGCAGACAAAAGGATGGGAGGTCGGTTCCACTTTCGCACTGCCGCCGAAATGGGGGCCATATGTAAAGAACATCCTGTCTGGCTGCATC
>PMYF01000670.1:4556-5649 GCA_003171295.1 Acidobacteriota bacterium
TTGATTACTTGGGACCTGCTGCAAGAATGCCGCCGTCGCGGGATGGAGTGGATAACGCGGGGCAGCGCGGCGGACAGTCTTGTTTGTTATTGTTTGGGTATCAGTGGCGTTTGTCCGGTTCGGTTCGATCTTTATTTCCGCCGCTTCCTGAACAAGGAACGGATGGCACTGCATAAGCTGCCGGACATTGACATCGATTTTGCCCATGACCGGAAAGATGACGTGGTGAAACTCATTTTTGAAAAATACGGGCAGGAGCACTGCGCCGTGGTCGGTGGGTTTTCCACCTTCCAGGCGCGAAGCGCTTTTGCGGAAGTGGCAAAAGTCTTGGGCGTCGCGGAACGAGAAGTCCGCAAATTTACTGATCACTTTCCGTGGAGCTTTGGGGGCGGATGGGTGCCGGATGAGCCGACGTCTGGCGGCGGCGCTCGCCTGATTGAAATGCTGCGAGCCAGTCCTGAAAATCGTGACCTGCCTTTAGGCGATGAGCCCTATAAAACCGCCCTTGAAACGGCGGCATTTTTGGACGGGATGCCCCGCTATCCGAAAATGCACCCTTGCGGCGTGGTGCTGTCGCGCCAGCCGATGCGCGAGCTGACTGCAACATTCGTGGCAAACAAGGGTTATTCGACCACCCATTTCGATATGGATTCGGTCGAAGCGGTGGGCCTCGTGAAGATGGATATTCTGGCTCAAGGCGGCTTGGCGGCAATGCGCGATGTTAAATCCATGCTCCTGGAACGGGGAATTGAAATTGATGTGGATCGGTGTGTGGCGCGGGATCGGCAAAGCGGAAACATTTTACTTGGTGACCCACAGGCCGTTGAATCGTGGCAGGACCCCAAAGTATGGGAAATGATTGCGGGCGGCAACGCCCGTGCAGTCCATCATATCGAAAGCCCTGCCATGACCAGCCTTTGTCGGATGTGTAATGTCCGGGAAATCGACGGGCTGGTGGCAATTGTGAGTGTCATCCGTCCGGGTGCGGCTAACGAAGGAAAGAAACTCTCTTTCACGCGGCGTTATCAAGGCATGGAGCCTGTCATCTATCCGCATCCTTCGCTCGAACCATGCCTGAAAAGCACCTATGGCC
>PMYF01000528.1:0-3934 GCA_003171295.1 Acidobacteriota bacterium
AATCACGACGGCACCTTCACCGATGTGAGCGACGCCTCGGGCGTCAGCAAGCCGGAAGCTAAAGGGATGGGTGTGGTGCTGGCGGATTTCAACAACGACGGATGGCCGGACATTTTTGTGGCCAATGACACTTGGCCGAATTTCCTCTTCCTCAACAACCATGACGGGACGTTCCGGGACGTCTCTTTCACCTCGGGCGTAGCCGCCAGCGAAGACGGAAAATACGATCCGGGTATGGGGGCGGACGCGGCCGACATCGATGGTGACGGTTGGCTCGACATCTACGTCACCCATTTGGATTTCGAACTGAACCGGCTTTACCGCAATAATCACGACGAAACCTTTGACGACGTCACGTTCAGTTCCGGCTTGGGTAACAAGGCCATTTTCCTGAGTGGCGTAAGCGCCAGAATGATCGATTACGACAATGACGGATGGGTGGATATTTTCCAGGCGAATGGCAGCATGTTGGATAACATCCAGATGTACCATACGGAAGTGACCTGGGAGGAGCCTAAGCTCATGTTTCGGAACGTGGGTGAGGGCAAGTTTGCCAAGGTGTCCGAACAGTTGGGCGCGGACTTTATGAAGCCCACGGCGGGAAGAGGCTTGGCGGTGGCGGACTTCGACAACGACGGTGACCTGGACATTGCCATTTCCAATAGCAATACCTATCCGCAGTTGCTGCGCAATGACGGCGGAAATGTCAACCATTGGCTGGAAGTCATGTTGGTGGGAACCAAATCCAATCGTGACGGCCGCGGCGCGGCGCTGAAATTGATCTCCGCAGGCTTCATCGAACACCGGCAGGCCCAGGGCGGAATGAGTTATATGTCCGCCCAAGACCCACGTATTCACTTCGGGCTGGGGCAGAGAAAGACCATTGAATCCCTGGAAATCACCTGGCCTAGTGGCATTGTAGATAGACTCGCGAACATTCCTATCGATCAAATCATAACCGTTAAGGAAGGTGTGGGAGTTGTTCCCGGAAAGTTTCCGAAGATTAGCTGGAAGTAACTGAGGAGTGTATCCCGGGGAAGTGGTGGACGTCATCCTAAGCTGCGCCATGCCGGAAGCCGAACAGGGCAACGACGCGGCCCGGGTGGCTTCGCTACGTGCAGGCCTCCCGGTGACGTACTCTGCCATGACCGTCTACCGCTTCTGCGGCTCAGGACTACAGGCTATGGCGCTCGCTTCCGAGCGTATCCTGGCGGGTTTCGCAGAAATTATCGTGGCTGGCGGCACCGAAACCATGAGCATGATCCCGATCGGGGGATATCATTTCTCCCCAAACCCTCATCTGATCGAGCACTGTCCGGATTCGCATCTGAGCATGGGACTCACGGCCGAAAACCTGGCGCTGAAATATCGGATTGGGAGGGAGGACCAGGACCGCTTCGCGCTGCGCACACAACTCTCCTTCCAGCAGCGCACGCCATCCGATTGCATTACCTTGCAGCGGCAAATGGTCGATCGCGCGTTGGGGCTGGACTGCACTCCCTTTTCCTGAAAAGGGAGTGAGCCCCCATGCCTCCGCCAGCGTGGGTCAACGCCTGCACCAGGGCGGCACTACAATCCGCGCAGCGCCTTGCTGGCTCCCACTACGTCCGATACTGACAGCACGAGGTCCGCTTTCTTACCGCCTGCGGGGACGCTGGCATAAGCGTACTCGACGTTGATGTTCGCAGCTCCCAGGCGCGCACCCACTTCGCCCAGCACTCCAGGTCTATCTGGCAAGGTCACGCGCAGGACTTCTTCTTCCGTGACGCGCAGGCCGAGATCCTGGAGAATCTTTTTCGCCTTGGCGGGACTGGTCACCTGCAGATGAATGGGGCTCTCACCTCCGCTACTCCAACCGGTAACCGCCGTAATGTTGATCTTTGCTCTTCCAAAAGCCTCCGCAATACGTCCAAGTTCTCCGGGTTTGCTCTCGACCCAGGCCGTAAGCTGTTTGACTTTTGCCATGCTCTGTTCCTCCCGGGAAATTCTGCCCGCGTCCGGCTATTACTTGACAGCAAGAGGAGTTACGGGAAAAACCAAGCTCCGGCGTGTCACATCGAGGGCGCCGAAGTCATCACTCATGATGCGACATAAAGCCTTGCCACGAGCGTTAACAAAATTGCAGGCGATCTTCACCTTCGCGAGGTTTAGTGATGTTAAGATACGCCAAAGGTTCTTATATGTAAAGGCAGGTTGTAACCATGGCCATGGGACAGGTTGGGAGAACACTTCCCTGATGAAGAACTCCTTCGGACCCAGCAATGAGAATCCTTGCGGAGGATCGATTCCCCAACCGTGCCACGCTGTGGCTTGAAAGGACCGGATGCCCCGGTCCCGGGAGGTTGTGCCATGTCTCGTGGACAAGCTGTTCATGTAGTGGTTGTAGGAAGTAGCAATTTTGATCTGGTGGTCAAAGCCGAGCGTTTACCCAAAGAAGGCGAAACCCTGTTGGTGAAGAACCTCCAGTTCTTCCCGGGTGGCAAGGGCGCCAATCAGGCCGTGGCGGTAGCTAGGATGGGGGCGAAGGCTTCCTTAGTAGGGTGCGTCGGCCAGGACATAATCGGGGACTTCCTAGTCCGGGGCTTGGAGTCCGATGGAATTGACACCACCATGGTCAGGCGCACGCCGGAACGAGCCACCGGCTGCGCCTTTATTATGCTCTTTCCTAATGGGAACAACTGCATCACGGTCGATCCCGCCGCAAATCTCTCTCTGACTCCGACGGATATCGAGCGGGCGCGAGAGGTGATCGAGCGCGCCGACGCGCTCATGAGCGTCCTGGAAGTCCCCGTCGAGGTCGTGGAAGCTGCCTTCCGCCTGGCGCGCAAGGCCGGCAAGCTAACGGTGCTTGATGCTGGTCCGCCGCGCCACTGCCCCTTGGAATTGCTGCGGCTAGCCGACGTTGTCTCACCCAATGAGACAGAGCTGGCACATCTGGCCGGCGAGGAGGTATCCGGTCGCGTGTCAGCTCGCGAGGCCGCCGAAAAACTTCTCTCCAACGGGGTGAAGACCGTCGTCCTGAAATTAGGCAGCGACGGTTCGATGCTGGTTACACCCAAAGGGGCGAAACATTTTCCCGCGTTTAAAATCGAGGCAGTTGATCCCACCGCAGCAGGAGATGCCTTTACCGCTGCCTTCACAGTTGAGTACGCGGCGGGATCAACGATAGAGGATGCCATTCGTTTTGCGAATGGCGCGGGCGCACTGGCGGCCACGAAACTGGGCGCACAGCCCTCTCTACCGACTCGCGAGGAAGTAGAGGCCTTCGTTGCGCAAAGGACCGGGGAGAAGCGAAATCGATCGTGAAACAGGAATTATTCGGGCCATGGAGCGCCGATTAGCTCTTAAAGTCATTCCTCTGTGTCGGACTTGCTTTCGGATCCCTGTCAGCGGTGTTAGCGCGAAGCAAGCGCGTTTCGACTCCCTTGTTAACGGCCTGGCCATACGGATTGATTTTTCGGGCAGGCCCATGTACCGCAGTTTTACGCCCTGGGGTTGGCTTGCGCCGACCACGGGAAGACCTCACTCGAAACCTCCGGCCAATCATCCGCTGCGTCCGAAAAGCTCTATGGACGCGGCCGCAGGATGACATTGCCGAGAAAGCCCCGATTCATACCCTCGGCGTCCTGCACGCTCACGCTGACGCGGAAGGCACTTGCCGGCGCTGGTATCGACTTGTCCAATCTGACCACGACACGAGGATCAACGGCCTGGAGCGCCGCGTGCCCCAGTTCTTCGCCCATCACGCTGTAGAAGTTGGCCTGGAGCGTGCCCGGCACGAAGACTCCAAACGTGCCCTTCAGGGNNGGAAGGAATATTCTTCCCCTGGCTCGAGCGTGACGTAGGGGCTCATGACTTCAGACTCCAGGAAGTAAGGAGTCTTCTTGGGGTCATCCGGCAGGATCTGGTCGAAGGGGCCGCGAGAAATAGTCCC
>PMYF01000528.1:4049-6488 GCA_003171295.1 Acidobacteriota bacterium
GGCATGACCTGGTAGCTGGGGTGCCGCGGGTCTCCGTAAGGAGTGTAATACCCCTGTGGGTATTTACTGTGCGGGTTGAGCGGAATATACATGTAAAGTTCGGGGTTGGGCTTGGAAGGATCGTGCGCATCGGCGGCGTCATTCTGGATCAGGTGCCAGATGCCCCAGCGAATCTCCCTCCGGCTGATGTTCCGCATCACCTGATCCACCTTGATCCGGGTGGTGCCCGCATAGACATGGTAGGTGCGGACAAACTGCACGCCCGACCGCTGATCCTCGGGGCTGGTCACGCGGACCGCAACCTCGGCAGGCGTGTCGGTGACGACTTCCGGCTTGAAATGGCTGCCATCCAGGATGTAATAGGGAATGCTCGGCCACTCGTTATCATTCAACCAGCCCTCAGGGCCTGGCCAAATCTTATCTCCGCCGTAATTTGCCCAACCGGCTTTGACATTATTCTCCGACTCCGGCAGAACTTTCCCCTCCAGATCCTTGTTCACAAAGAAGTACTCATAGTCGCCAAGCTGGAGCTGGATGGCGCGTCCTCCAATGTCCGGGGCGACGTACAAGGCCACCAGGCCATTGCTGAGCTTATAGACGTTCCAGCCCTTGAATTGAGTCTGTTCAACCTTTGCCGAATACGACGGAGCAGGAGTTGCCATGGCTAACCTCGCGGAAAATAGCGGTAGGAAAGGTTCCGGCACGCGGGTGCCGTCAAAGCTACCCGGCAGTTGGATCGTTACCAGGGCAGCGAAAAGAGCAATCAGATTGGGCGCAAGGCGCAATCGCCTGAATCGGAACATGTATTGGTCCTCGATTACTAAACTCTCACTCAGAAACCAGTTGGAATGATCCAGTACGTCGCCTCAAACGCCCTGCCGGGCTCGAGCGCATCCAGATCTTTGAATTTGCCTGCGTGTTCCAGGTTGAAGGCGTTCGTGGGCCCGGTTTGCGGCTCGATGCAAATCAGGGTATGGTCAAGCGGCGCGTACACAACAGCGTACTGGAACCCCTTCCCGTACACCACTTCGATCTTCTCCGTATTCCCTTTCGTCCAGATATGGCCCAATCCTTGGGGGTCGCGCTTGAAATCAGCGAAACCGGCGTCGATAAATTGGTGGCCTAGGGTAAGGTTGTTTGTGGCCCCCGGCAGAAAGCTGTCTGTGGGTTCTGTGCTGCCTGAGGGGATCAGGGCTTCGTTTACAAGCCAGTGCTTTTGAGCGCCGATTCCCAGCGTCCATTCTTCACGGGGACCGTCGGGGCGGAAGTAGGGATGGTATCCAAAATGAACCGGCATCACAGATTTGCCCACGTTCGTAACCTTCGTAGTGCATTCCAACTTCCCGTCCTTGAGGCGATAAGTCACGTCGTAAACGTGTGCAAAGGGAAATTGCGCCATGAGGTCAGCGTACTTGTAGAAATCCAGGTGCGAAGTGATGAAGGCGCCCGTGGCGTCGCTGCCCCCGGTCTCTACGACCTCCCAGTGCGGGTCAAAGACCAGCAAACCATGCAATACGTTATTTGCCGGAGGCACGCGAAGGAGATTACCCAGGCTATCATTCAGCAGGTATTTCTTGTCTTGAAAGTAGTAATAATCGTGGTCGATGCGATTGGCATATGGGGCGAGAAAGGGAATGCCCCATCCGAACCAATGCTTTTCGAGGTAGGCCTTCAATGACTCTGGGGCGATCAGGACGTCCTTAGCGTCAACCTTGAACTCATAGGCGAAGTTGCCAATATCCGGGACAATCCCCAGGTCCATTTTGCGGCGTGCATCGAGCAAGTGGTAGGTGGTGTGCCCCTCGACCACCTTGCTGACTACGGAATAGTTTCCCATGGCCACACCTCTTGTGGGGAGTGCCAGAAACATGGCCACTATGATGCCACGGACGGCTCGGGTTCCCATTGCGGTTGACTTAGGACGTGAAACCAACACGATAGTGGCAGGCTTGTTCCCTGCAGGAGCTAAGACTCACCCCCCCCCAACTTCGCCAATGTATGTGAGAACTCCCGCACGGCCGGGTAAAGGTTGCGATAAACCTGATAGTAGCGGTCGTAGGCCGCGACTTGATCCGGTTTCGGCGCCATGCGCTCCTTCACCTGGATGGCCTCCTCCGCGGAATCCTCGACGGAGGCGTATATTCCGGCGCCCACACCAGCCAGCAGGGCGGCGCCGAGGGCTGACCCCTCCGATGTGCGAAGCGTGACGAGCTCCTTGCCGTAGATATCCGCTTGGATTTGCCGCCACAGGAAACTGCGTGACCCACCCCCCGACGCGCGGATCTGCTCAACCGGGATGGCCAGCTCTTTGAAGATCTCTAAGGAATCCCGTAGGCTGAACGCCACACCTTCCAGGATGGAACGGATCAAATGCGCCCGGGTGTGCGCCGCGGTCAAGCCGAACCACAGCCCGCGAGCCTGGGGGTCGAGGTGAGGAGT
>PMYF01000872.1 GCA_003171295.1 Acidobacteriota bacterium
CTCAATCGTTCGCGGCAGCGGTCACCAAATCTACGGGCCTCAGATCGCCTCGTCGCAGGCCTGTGTGCTCTCCTCCTTCGCCCCGCCCGCCTCATCCGTTCAGCCATCGTTCTGAAACCTTCGACTCTCTTGAACCTCCACCAGGCTCTGAGGAACCGAAAATATCGCATCCTCTTCTCATCCAAGCACAGGGGGAGGCCCGGCCCAAAAGGACCCAGCAGAGAACTCATTGAAGCCGTTGTCCAAACGAAGCAGCGCAATCCCACCTGGGGCTGCCCGCGAATTGCTCAACAGATTGCCTTGGCTTTCGACATCCCCATCGACAAAGACGTGGTTCGAAGGATTCTCGCCCGTCACTACCGACCGGAACAGGACTCCGGGGGGCCATCCGGGCTGACCTTCATTGGACACCTGAAGGACAGTGTCTGGAGCGCGGACCTCTTTCGCTGCGAATCGGCAGTGTTGCGGACTCACTGGATATTGGTCATCATGGATCAATACACGCGCCGGATCATTGGCTTTGGCCTGCATGCCGGCGCGGTCGACGGTATCGCCCTTTGCCGGATGTTCAACCGCGCCATTCGAGGCCACCGCTCCATCCCGAAATACCTCAGTTCTGATAACGACCCGCTTTATCGTTTTCATCAATGGCAAGCCAACCTGCGAATCCTGGAGGTGGCCGAAATCAAAACCGTGCCCTACGTTCCCTTGTCCCATCCCTTTGTGGAGCGGTTGATCGGCACCCTCCGCCGAGAGTGCTTGGATCGTACGCTCTTCTGGACAACCGCCGATCTCGAAAGCAAGCTGCTCGATTTCAAAACCTATTTTAACCATCATCGCACGCATAGCGCACGGGCGGGGCGACCACCCGAGGACGCACCGACTCGGTCGGTCGCGAACCTCCAATCTTATCGATGGGAATCTCACTGCCGAGGCCTGTATCAAACACCGATAGCTGCCTAATCCCCCACAGACTCTGGTCGCTGTCGTATACCCGGGAACTTGGCACAGCCAGACTTCCTGATTCCGTCTCTGGATCAGCGAAGCCCGTTCGCCGATTGGACAGTGTCGCCGCGATGCATTCCTGTGAATCGAGGTTTCTCAGTTTCCGCCATCGGCTATAAAACCGGCTTCAATATCAATTCGCCAGCGACAGGCTTCAATTGGGTCCTGTCGCCGCCTCCACAATACCTCTTGGCTACTCATTATCATTTTGTTGTTAGTTTTGGGTGGCGGTGGGGGTTACTACGGCCATAGCCGCTGGGGTTACGGTGGCGGCGCAGGCATCGGGCTAGGCACCGTATTAATTCTGTATGGCCGAAATGGCGCCGGTCCTTCTACAGTTCCTTAGCGCCGGGGGCGTATGGTCGGCCCAACCGAAAACTATCCACAAACGGGCTTCGGGTCCCCGAAAGTTCTCCGGCAGATAGCCGCGAAACTCGGAATCGGGTATGGCACGGTGAGAGCCCGGCTGAAGACGAGCTAAAAACCCCGCCGTAATCGTGCCCGCCAAATGGTTCAAAGAAAGAACTTAACCAGGGCGCTACCGGCGGGCGGAAATTATTAGTTTGCCGCTCGCGTCTTGACCGTGGGAGGAGGCTCGCCGAGCGGCCTTGGCATACCTACGGGCCTCTCCACGCAAATCACCCTGCCGAGAATCTCGCTTCGTCCCACTTCCTTGTCGGCACACGCCGAGGCATCACCTTTAGTGATGTACCGCATCTCGGCGGCGTTGATTTCAACGATTCGATGGATGAGCAGGCCTTCTCGGAGCGAATCTACCAGCACAACTTCACCCAGACATGGCGGCCGGTTGTGCAGAGGCGCAACATGTACAACCTCGTTATGGACAACAGTAGGCGTCATGCTCCCACCACGCGCACTAAATCGGACCGTGGCTCCCCGCGCCAAGATATCTTTCAATAGCCCGCGAAAATCGAGGGAAGCTATTTGCATACCGCGGTTGTATCGGAACCACAGGGTCCCAGCCCGCGCGTATCCGCGTTCGCCACCTTGCAGGTGTCGAGAATGGACTTCTTGCTCTCCAATGTTACCTTCCGAATCACCGGCCGCTGGTACTTGACATCCGACGATTCGTTCGTGGGCGTAACAGACTTCGTCGTGTTCATCGGAACACCTCCTTAGATTTGATCCGCAGTGGCCGCTGGACCTCGGATATGGCACGAAAACAACGTTCACAAAGGGCCCTGAGACCCTAGCACGCCGCCTCCTGAGCGCGCAACTGCGCCACTTGGCAATGGAATTCAGAAGGTTGATGGACCCGGCCGTTCTCCAAGAATGCCGTTCCGGGGCAGTTGGTGCAAAAGCCGATCAACCGGCAACTGCCACACGGCGACACCTCGCCCAGGGTGAAACGCTGGGAGCGCAGGGCTGGAAAGTGCCGGTAGAACCCGTCTAAAAAACTCCCCTGTGTTAAGTCATACGCGGCATATCGTGTCAAGCCGCACATCGACAGTTTGCCGTAGGGGTCGACATGAAAATTGCCCTCGCCGGCACCACATGCGTAGACAAGCAGTTCATCGGCGGGCCGGCGTCCGGGCTGGCACAGATTACGCAGTTCCGTCATTCGGCGGTCGTCTTGCAGATCAAGATCAACGATCTGACGCGGGGAGAGCCGATAGGAGCAGGGTGTAGTCGTACCGTCGATGCACGGGTCCAGCATGGCATCGTATCGGTAGTCCAGATGGCGCTCTTCGGCGAAGCGCTTGAGCTCCGGCAGTTCATGGTGATTGTCGATTGAGATGGTGGATTTAAGCACAACCTTGATACACCGATCGAGTAGGATGTCGAGTCCTCGCATGCATGCCGCAAACGAGCCCTCGGTCCGCGTCACCTTCTCATAAGTCTGCGGTGTCGCTCCATACATCGTGATCTCGACTTTTTTAGGCGGGTACGATGCCAGGAGATCCGCAACTTTCTCCTGGATGCAAGTACCATTGGTGAACAGCGTCACGACAATGCCTTTGCGCCGGACATATCGATAGATCTCGCCAAAATCGCGACGCAGCAACGGCTCTCCCCCTGTCAACTGAAGTTGGAGGCATCCCGAATCGGCGATCTCGTCGATAATACGGCATAGCCCTTCCCAATCCAGTTCGGCTGCATGTCCCGGACGTTGTGCACGACAATAGCAGAATCCGCAGTGTAGATTGCACCGAAACGTGAGTTCGAAAACCCCGTTGAACGGGATGCGCTTCGCATCAAGATGCGTGTGCGTGAACTGGGAGTAGGTAATGGTCTCCACCACAGGCCTCCTACGGAGCGGGTGTCTGCCGAGCGGCACCATGGATCAGTCCGCTCAATTCCAATTCTCGGAGGTAATCTGCGACATCGCTCCGCGCAACGTCCTCGGCGATATCATACTGGCTCGCAACCAGCCGGTATATCTCGGCGAAGCTCCGTTGGCCGTCGATCTGTTGCCAGATATAGGCCGCGGTGTCGTTGAGCGCGAAGATGTTCTCCAGGTCGCCGAACTGATGGGTGATCGGCACGAGCACCACGTCGTTGCCGATCCGGCGTTGGACGACGTCTTCGTCTCGGCAGAACATCTGACATGTTTCGTTCATCATGCGATTTCTTTCGTTGCCGGCAGTCGACCCTGTCTGACCTATTTCTGAGAATTCACCCGGAATTTCCGTTTTGGACTTCAAAAACGGTTCCATTCTACACTGGATATTGCCGGCACACGGTGAAATGTTTTGCTTTTATCGTAATAGCGTGGTGGCGCAAATCGTCAATGAAATACTGCGAGACCTCGGCTACGCAGTTGATCGCCAGACTCTTTCGCAGGCGATTGCACAGCGCTAGAGTTGCTCAATTGGCTAAGCGATTGCAGGGCATGTGATTAGTACTGAGAAACGCCGTTGTCGCCACGTTGCTCCCGGACTGTTGGCGATCCAGAAACTGGCTTTAGCTGGGTAGAGTGCATCGAAGCCGTGGCTTACGATGTTCGCGTATTGTTCGTGCGATTGAAATCGCTTTCTCTGGCAACTATTAAGCCGGAATTTCCGTTTTGGACCTCTTGCTCATGCGCATCTTACGCTTCTCCTGCCATCGCCACAACGAAATCTATCACCCCAGCCAGATCGGGAGTTCCGACGGCACGTTTTTGCCATCTGACGGGTCTCGCTTGTTGCTACGTAATCGATTGTTGAGACACTGCTCCGACCCTCCTCCCTTGGCCCCAGATTTTGCAACCGCAATCGGAGTGCTACCCGCTCGGCACCGGCAGCGCATAGATCCGCCGCAGCATCTGGCCAAACAGTCGCCGGTGCAGATGTCCCTCGGCCAGCAGGAGCCAATAATAGCGGGCATGCTTGACCAGCCGCCCGCCCGTCTTGACCAACCGCTGCTGCAAGCTGGTCAACGACCAACCGTCGATCCTTTTCGGCAGCACCAGCCGCCGCCACAGGTTGCCCAGATTGTAGGCCAGTAGGCTCAATTGTAAGCGTGCTTCATTGGCCCGAAACCGATGACACGATAGTCGGGTCCAATGCGTCGCCTGCTTGCCTTCCTTGATCCATTGCTCGGCCGTGCCCCGTTTATTATAGAAACGCACTACCGCCCGGCTGGGCAGGCTCAGGTTCGTGACGATAAAGCCGACTCGCGGAAAAAGCACGCCGGGATGGTGCTCGACCTTGGCGACGATCCTTCTCGGCTTCGTCCAGCTCCCCGCCTGGTACGCGAAGCTTTTGTAGCGCACCAGGGGCTTGCGGCTGGGCCTTCCTGGGGGCCGGAACAGGATCTCGGCAACCTCCCATTCCAGGCTCTCGTTGGCGGGAATGCGGATTGCATACTCCACGCCGCGTTCCTCTAGCGCTTCGTAGACCTCCGGTTTGGCAAAGGCCGCGTCCGCCCGGAAAGCAACATCTTTGCCCTCCACCCGTTGACGCTCGATCTCGGGTAACAGCAGCTCGTCCCAGCCTTCGGCGCTGTGCACATTGCCCGGACGGAGCTTCGCCGCCAAGCAGTCCCCGTGACTATTGAAAAGAAACAGTGGGTGGTAGCAGACCGACTCGAAGTGCCCGTTGTAGGCGCTGCCCTCTTGCTCCCCATGAACTGGACTCTCGCTGGAGTCCATGTCGAGCACGACGCGGTCAGAGCCATCAAGAGACTCGGCCTGCCCCAGCGTCTCCCGGTTCAACGCCATCAGCCCGATCAGGTTCTCTTCCCGGGTCAGCAGCTCGGTCTCGAACCAGTGCAAGGTCGAGGTCAGCGCCGCGCCCCGGTCCCAGATCCTCTGCGAACTGATCAATCGGAACGTCGGGTCGGCGGCCAGTCGTTCGGCGTCGTTGAGATCCTCGTAGCCCGCCAAACGACTGTAGACCGACTGCCGCAGCAGATCGGTCAGCATGAACTGCTTGTTCAAGCCTTGTCGGGAGTCGCGCAAGTGTTCCTCGATGAGCTTCTCCAGACCGAGTCGCTCATCCAACTCGCGAACCAGAATCAGGCCACCGTCGGAAATCACTCGCGATCCCTGGAAATCGACCTTCAAGGAAGCATTAAACGAGAACTGAAAGGGCCGGTTTTGTTTTTCACCCACTGGGTGTGCACCTCCGAGGCATCTTCACTGCGTTCAAACCCGCATAAATACTGATGAAGAATAACGCCTGAAGGTTCGTTGGAAAGACGGCATCTTGGAAATGTGGGCTTGGCAGTCACACTCGGGCACGTACCCAGTCCCTCTGGGCATTTCAGGATAAGATCTGCGCCAGCCCCGAGTCACGCCCACCGGCGCCCCTCCCTTGAGGAAAGTCGGCCTCGATGGAGGCTACTTCTTTTTGGGAGGTACCACCGCGTCTTTGAACGCCTTCGCCAGACGGAATTTCACCACCGTCTTGGCTGGAATCTTGATGGCCTCCCCGGTCTGAGGATTGCGACCCGTGCGAGCCTTGCGATTTACCTTCACCGCCTTGCCCAGCCCGGGAACCACAAACTGCCCGCTGCTCTTGGCTTCCTTTGTGGCCAGAGTGACGAGTTCTTCGAGCACCGCGACGGCGGCCTTCTTCGGGATTTCCGCCTTCTCGGCCAAATGCGCAACGATCTGAGGTTTTGTCATCATTGGTTCTACTATTCCTCTCTGCGTTGGATTGTAAGGATTGCCATGTTGAAATGGTCGTTCAGCCCCCACTGTACGTAACGCACGGATGGCTGTCAAGGCAGTTGCGGAGAGTTGCGGAGAGGCGTCTCAACCACGCCGCAAGGAGATCTTTCTTCCGCGTTCGTTGCCCCTCCAGCACGATTGTGGCTATGTGCATTCGCTACCGGCTGTCGGGCACTCAAGAGGTCGCGGGGTTTATTTGAGGCAGCCCACCTCTTCGAATCCTATCTTGGGTCTTCCCACCGCGGCAGCGGGTCGCGCGCGGCCAATTGAAGAAGGAGCTTACCGCCGTTCTCTTCGTCGAACAGCTCCTGAATGAATTCGTATGTTTTCTGGACTACATCGATCATGAGCGTCTTCATCTCCTCGTCATCGAATCGGGAGAGCTTGGGCCAGGGAATTTCCCCGAAGGCTGTAGATACCAATACATCTGAGTAATCGCCAGCCTTGGAATCGGGCGCTATACCTGCGTGCAAGTCCTCGAGAACGGAATTGCGAAAGCACCGATGCACGAGGTACTTTGCTAGTCGTTTCTGCAGAGCCAGGTCCGTGATGAGAACCCGTATGGCCTCGTCTCTTTTATGCATGTTAACCTCCAAGATGCCGACCCACTCTGAAACTCGAAAAAGCCGGTTGCAAGGAAACCGCTCGGCAGGCTCAACGTCTCCATAGAAGGGTTCGGCGATCCCGCCGGAGGCGGACGGGGGTCTGTGCGCGGCGGGCATCGGACCTTTGCGAATGTCCCGGCTATCCGGTAACGATCCCTTTCGCGTCTATCTGTTTATTTCCTGTTCGAGCGCAGCCAATGTTTCCATGATCTTCTCGAACGCAGGCGGCTCGCCAAAGATCATCACGTTCATATTTCGTAGTCCCTCTCCAATGCCGCTACGCGTTTCTCCGCCGGAAGCAGGCGGAGGCTTCCGGGACGCGCCAGATCATAGTGAGCCCAGGCGGAGGGATAGAACGTCTCTTTGTGCCTGACAACTTGCGCCAGGAGCGCCATGTCAGAGAGAGCCTCAGCCCGGATCGGCCCGTCTGCCAGCATGGCAACGTCATAGTAGTGGCGCGAGTATCGGCCGGGGAGTTGCTTGTCAGGCAGGCGGTATCATTCCGCGTGAAGGATTGTCGCCTTCTCCCAGAAAGGAGGCCGTCTGATGACGGGCCAACCAGTCGCTCACAAAGTAGCGGAGGTTCGCTCCGAAGACTGCACCCAAGGCAACAATTGATGCGGGTTTAATCCAGTCCATCTTCCTGGCTCTCTCTCAATGGTCCTGCACTTCCGGGAGCTTCGGGAGTTTCAGCGCAAACATGACTACCAATACAAACAAAAGCCGCGGGTTCTGAGTGGTCATCGCCGGAGCGCACTATTGATTTCCTGGTAGGCCCCAAGGCAGACTTGGGTGGCTTTGAGGAGCTTCAGCCAACCCGCCGAACGCGACGTTAAGGTCGAATGGCGACCGTGCTGGTTTTCCATCTATTTGAAGCCGCCGGTTACCGCTTCGCGGTATTCCACCCAGAACGCCGAAGCGTTCTCTAGTCCAGCTTCCCTAAGGATCTGCAAATCTTCACTCAGAGTGAGTGGTTTGTCCTGCTCGCGAGCCTCAAGGTCGTCCAGGAACCTCCGCGTCGATGCCGTATCTGTGAAGCGACTGTCGCGGCCTGCAGCCCGACGAACAATACCTTCCACACGTATCTTCTGAATTCGCGCTTTCATGTGTTGGTCAGCGGCCACTATCAAATCCGCATTCAGGAACCATCCTTCGGGTTTGAGAAAGTTCAGGGCATCTCTTGTGACGCCCAGTTTCTCCTCGGCTGTCAAATGATGGAGCGCGTATGATGAGTACACCAACTCGCCCTTGTCCCCTGCGGGCAACAACCGTTTCAGGAGCCGGAACTCCCCAACTCTGAAATCCACTCGGTTAAGCTGGGCGCCCAATCTGACCTTAGCCATTTCAACCATCGAGGAGGCCCCATCGACTGCGATGACCCGGCAGTTCGGGAACCTCCTCAGCACCGCGTGTGAGAAAAATCCCGTTCCTACACCTAGGTCCAGTGCCGTGAAGGAGGTCTCAGGGTCGAAGGGAAACACCTCCAAGGCGATCTCCACCATTTTGCTCCGGTTAGGATGCATCAAGTCCATGTCAGCGTCGTACGAGGCCACCCGCTCCGGGAAGTCATAAGCTTTAATTGATTCGCTTTCCGAATTATTTGGCATAGAGTTTTACGCGTCTGGTCATGAGGCCACCTTAATGACCCCGCTACCCCAAGAACGAATTGCCGAGGGTGAGGACCCTCAGGTCAGAGCGTCTGGAGGAACAACTTGAACTTCCTCGATTGTTATCAGACGCTTGCGAGCCATGCGGCGCAATGTTGGCATCACCTCAGCTACTTTATCTGATCTTTCGACAAATTGCACAACGACCGGCAGTTTGCTTCCCACGTCGACGAGAGATGTCGTCACGATTTCACCTCCCTTGGTAAAGCCCGCCAATCCGCGTAGGACGGTGCCGCCAGCGCACCCGGAATGCCATAGAAACTTGAGAAGCTCCAAATGCAGAGGGTGGTGTTCCCATTTGTCCGCTTCATTCAAGTAAATGCTGACGAGTTGGTATTTGTCGGTAGTCATCAGATTGCTCGTGCTGCGATTGCTCCTAATAAGGCGCAGATGAAGCAAAGGGTGTTGTTTGGCTAGCAAGTTTACCGTGGCGTCCCACACCCTAACCCACCATACGTGTTGCTCAGAAGAGAAGTAATTTCAGGTGCTTTGGGCCACGGCTCGAAGGCTGCGCTAGTTGCGGGGATCCGAAACAGCTTCGACCAAACCCAGTCAAAGGCCGGATAATTGAGCGCCCAACGCAGTCCGAGCCAAGGCCAAGAGTTTCTAAAACTCGAGTCGCAGCGGAACCATTCTGAGAAACTTCCCCAGGAGCAAACAGATCTGATTGCCGAAGCTGTTAACCAATCTGTTGTTAAACAGTGAGCTCGACCAAGCCGTCGTGTTTACAACCAGCGAGGAAGCACCGCCCGCAAATGTGCCGCAAGGCCCGAAGTTCCTGACCTTAATCGAGAAGGCGAGGCCGCGCGCGGCGTATGTATCCACGGCAGCGTGACTCGCCGCCACCCTGATCCTTTGATAACGGAGCGCAATTCTTCGCCTGACGGCAATGCAGCCTTTCGGAAGCCTGCAAACACGGGCTGCGGTGCCCCGGACGGCAGAAGCGACCGCACCGAGACTTTTCACCCGTTGGATGGGCAATTGCTGTGTGATCGCTCTTATGCGCAAAGACACCAAGCCTTCGCCGACCGAATCTCCCTTGCTGTTCGACATCGACCCCGCGCCCATCGAGGAAACCCTGACGGCGCTGGGGGGTATTCCGCTGGTGGTGCAGGCCTTCCGCTNNCGGGAGCGCGGCTACGATGAAGCCACGTTCGTCGAGAGCTTCGTCCTTCTCAACGCCGCCGGAGGCGAATGCCCGGAGGATTTTAAGCGCCTGCGCCAGGACCCCGGTCTGGCGGAGATG
>PMYF01000648.1 GCA_003171295.1 Acidobacteriota bacterium
GTGATGTGGCTCATGCTCTCACCTCGTCATATCACCTTCATGGTGATGAATATCTTGAGTTGATCCTTTTCAACCGCCGGGTTGTTCGGCACGGGAGGATTGGGGGTGGGCGAAAGCGTAACCGTCGCCAGGCCAAACAGCGGAAAGCTCAAAGCAAACGTCGACAGGGGGATCGTCAGCTTTTCGCGAAGGACGACACTGACGGCCGTTTTCACATAGCAAATGATGTTATCTTCCAGCGCATCCGGCTTGATGTCGACGATATCCATGTCGTCCACCTTACCCAACAGCGACTCAGTGCCGGCGATAATCGCGCGTTCGAAATGGCCGATCACAAATACATCGAGGCAAAAGCAATTCAGTTTGCCCCTGAGCACTACGGGCTGCAACCCCTCTTTGGCGCCCGTTGCGGGATCGTTTGGTCCCGGGACGGGAATTCCATCAATCTCCTTGCTCGAAGGGCATTCAATGGCGCCGCAGACCCGGAATTGCAAAGCGAAATGCTGTTGTTTCAGGGGGGGGCTCAACTCAGAAGGAAGCGAGATGACGTTGCTCGGATGAAAGTCAATCTGGGCCTTCGTGAGCTGAACGCAAAAACCCAGGCCGACCGGAGGCGAGTCCGCGCCAAGCACGGGGATGGGCGCCTGCACGGAAAAAATGGGGTTGAAGTACTTTGTCACATCCCGCGTGAACGAAACGGGTGAACACCACATCTCCCGGTTGTGGGCTACGTCGGATGTGCCGTAATTGAACAACGAGGGGCGTTGGCGCATGATGTGGTTTATGACGAGGTTCACGCCGTCCTCATGCACTGCTGCGTAAAGGTCACAATTGTCTGTGAAAGCCATCTCTTCAGCCCCCTTCCCTTTTCATTCCAGATCGGCCGGTAGCCCCAAACCGGCGATTTCGACGGGCAACCGTGAATGCTTATACCGTATGTCGGGCAACATGTCAAGCTTTTTCGGGCTCTGTGTCGTTAGCATGTGATCTGTCCGGTGCACATAACACGTGATCTGTCCGCTAAAGGGGGCTTGGAGTTGAGTTTTCGGACTCTGTGTCGGGCTCTGAGCCCATATTTCAATTTTGAACTCCACCTACGGATCTTCGGATCGTCATCAACATTCATGCGGGTCTGAATGCAATGAAGACGCTCTGGAGGACGACACCCCATGGGTGAGAGACAAAATCAGCTCTTTCAGCTCTCGTTCAATGCTTTCTTGAAGGTCGATTTCCAGTAATCGCAGGTCACATCCGACGGTGGCCGGATTCTGGTGCGGGAACTGGACGAGCGATTAGGTTTCGGTGATCTCATCTCCCAGCACCTGACAGACTCACGGCGCGTGAAGAACACGCAGCTTCCGCTCGCGGACCTCTTGCGTCAGTCCCTCTGCAGCCGCATGGCGGGCTATGAGGATGTCAACGACGCCGAGCGACTCTGCCAAGACCCGACGTTCCTGCTGGTCGGTTCTGAGAAGATCTGGGAGCGTGGCGCAGCCCTGGCGTCTCCGCTCCAGTCGTTTGAAACGGAAGTCGTGGCGCGAGACGAGAACCAGACCAAGCCAGTCAGCGGGACTGTCAAACGAGCCGTTCTTGCCACCTATCTAAACGTTGGCTGGAATCGGCCACTTCATTGGCTGAAATCGGCCAGGATAACCCGTTTGGCCTTCCGGCACCCAGACGAATGCCCTGCCTTACCCTCTTTCCCTCAATCAGATAGAAAGATTTGGCAATTTCTCAGGTTTGGCAGCCGGCCTGCCCCCTTACTTGTGGACGAGAGCCAGGGGCTCGACTCTGCAAGATCGAGTGAGGTGCCTTATGAAAAACCGTTTTCTTTTAATCACGCTAGGAATTCTCACACTGGTGCTGCTGGGGCCGCAGAGGGTAAGAGCTCAAGATGAGCGGCCCGCGCCCGGAGAGGCGAGCATCGCTGAAGATGAGTCTGCGCCCAGAGGGGCGCCCATCGCTGACGATGAGTCCGCGCCCGCAGTGGCGCGCATCAGTGCGGTCCAGGGTGACGTTTCCACCATGGGCGGCGATTCCAAGGACTGGGTGGCGACCACGGTGAACGCTCCCGTGGTGCGCGGCGACAGCATTGCCACCGGCCCCGGTTCCCGCACGGAACTTCAACTCGACTCCGCCAACGTCCTGCGTCTGGACCAGAGCGCCGAAGCCAAGGTGGCGGAACTGACCCGCACGCGCATCCAGATCCAGGTGGCTTCGGGGCTGGTGGACTTCGCGGTTTTGAAAGGCACGGAGGCGGACGTTGAAATCGACACGCCCAACATGGCCATTCACCCTCGGGGTGAGGGTGTTTATCGCATCCAGGTGAATTCGGCGGAGGATACTCAACTGACGGTCCACAAGGGCCAGGCGGAAGTTACCACTCCGCAGGGCAGCACGAACGTCGACCAGGGTCAGGTCATCTATGTGAAGGGTACGGACAATCCTGAGTATCGGCTGGCGCAAGCCGATGGCAAAGACGACTGGGATCGCTGGAATGACGATCGCGACCACACCATCGCCGACGCGCAAGCCTGGCAACACACCAATCGCTATTACACGGGATCGGAAGATCTCGATCGCTACGGCCACTGGACTCAGGTACCGGGCTACGACTGGTGCTGGACGCCTTACGTTAACGCGGGCTGGGTGCCTTACCGTGACGGCCGCTGGGTGTCGGAGCCCTACTACGGATGGACCTGGGTGGGCTATGAGCCCTGGGGCTGGGCGCCGTACCACTACGGCCGCTGGTTCTCTTATGGCAACAACTGGTGCTGGTGGCCAGGTGGGGGATTCTATGGCGGGCGCCCGACCTGGGGGCCGGGTTATGTCTCCTTCTTCGGCTTTGGCGGCCGCCGTGGAGGCTTCGGAGTGGGTTTTGGATTCGACTCGATTGGCTGGTGCCCGTTGGGCCCGCGTGACCGCTTTAACCCCTGGTGGGGACGCGGCCGAGGCTTCAACAGTATGAACATCAACAACATTAACAATTTCCGCACGACGAGGTTCAACGGCCCTGGCGGACGAACCTACGGGTCGAACCTGCAGGGGATCATGACGAATGCGCGCATGCGGGGCGCGATCACAACGGTTTCCTCGCAGAACTTTGCGAACGGTCGCATTGCGCGGAACCTCCAGCCCGTGAACCAAAACATGCTGCGGCAGGGGAGCCTGATGCAGGGCAGGCTGCCCGTCANNCCACCAAGGCCAGCCTGCAGCCGGTGAACCGGCCCGTGAATCGCGGGGCCTTGCCGGCCGCAGGGGCGAATAACCAGCGTTTCTATACCAGGAACGCGGGGCCTGCTTCACGCGCTTCCTTACATGCGGGGCAGATGAATTCCCAGGCAAATGGTCAGCGAGCAGGTGCTAACGCGCCGGCGCGCGCCGGTTCGATGGCGCCCACGACGCGTCCGGGCATGGCCGGTACGCGGCAGAACACCGCAATGGGTGCCCAGGGCGGCTGGCAGCGGTTTGGTGGCGGCAATCAGATCACCCGCTCACCCGCGGCTCTGAATAGGCCAGGTGCTGGCGGGCAATATAGAGCTGCGCCCGCTCCACAGAACGCGCAAGCACGCCAGGCGACACAGCAGGGTAATCAGGGCGGCTGGCAGCGGTTCAGCTCGCAGTCTGCCCGCGCCAACCGTGGTGCAGGGGTCGCCGGCCCCCAAGGCCGAGGTGGATGGAGTTCTCCCGCGCCACGTGGGGGAGGATCAGCTCACGGCGGGTCGCGACCTCCACTGCAACTGAACCACCCCATCGTTCGTGAGCGCGCTGGATCGGGCGGCGGCTATGGTGGTGGCGGCCGTACTTACTCAGCACCCTCAGGCGGTGGCCGTAGCTACTCGACGCCGTCGGGCGGCGGCTATGGTGGCGGCGGTCGTGGCTATTCAGCCCCTTCCGGTGGCGGTCGCAGCTACTCGGCGCCGTCGGGCGGCGGC
>PMYF01000829.1 GCA_003171295.1 Acidobacteriota bacterium
GCCGGTGGCGCCGCTGGTGGCGGAGCCGGAAAGGGTGGCGCCACCGGTGCAGGCGGCGCGGGAAAAGGCGGTGGGGGCACCCCCAGCGGTGGCCGCGGCGGGGGCGGCAATCCCAACAACTACAATGCCAACACGAATCTTTCCGTTGCATGCAGCAGCGGCAACCCGATGGCCAGCCAGGATCCCCGCTGCATCACCCTGCGGACACTCAATTCCATTCCGGATAGCGTGGCCACCAACCAGCAAATTCTTTATGCGTTGGCCTCGGGTACGGGGGGCTTCCCAATTTTTAACACCAATGATTTCCTGGCCGGCCTGCAGAAGATTGCAACGGAGATGAACGAGTACTACATTCTAGGTTACGCTCCGCCCAGCCCGGTTCATGACGGCAGCTATCACCGAATCCGGGTGAAAGCGGAACGCTCCGACGTGAACATTCGCGCCCGCAGCGGCTACTTCGATATAAAGAGCTCTGACCTCCTGGCTGGAAGACCCGAAGAGAAAACGCTGGAGGCGCGGGCCGCCAGCCCACAGGCCGGCGACATTCCGGTCTCGCTCACGGCGCCCTACTTCTACGTTGCCCCCGGTGTCGCGCGGGTTAACTTGGCTCTATCCATTCCCGGTTCCTCCATCGATTTCGAGAAACAGAAAGGTAATTTCCATTCCCAGGTAACCGTGCTCGGAATCGCCTACCGTCCGGACGGCTCGGTAAGCGCCCGCTTCAGCGACGTGGTGAAGTTGGACAAAGAGAAGAAGGAAATTAAGGAGTTCGCCAAGAGCTCTCTCGATTATCAAACCGCGTTCAATATCGCGCCGGGGAAATACACGCTCAAGCTGGTGCTTAGCGCAGGAGGCGAGAAATTTGGCAAGTACGAAATGCCTTTGGTCGTGGATCCCTTCTCCGGCAACGAATTTGCCCTGGGCGGTCCCGCCCTTAGCAACAATGTGGTTCCGCTCTCCCAGCTTAACGTAAACATGGACGAGGCCTTGCTTGAAGAACGCCCGCCCCTGGTTTTCAAGGGCATGCAGGTGGTTCCCTCTGCCAATAACCGTTTTGCGAAAAGCGAGCAGCCGGTTTTCTATGTGGAAGTCTATGACCCTTTGCTGAAGACCGAATCTCCGCGGGTGGGGATCCTGTTCAACATCGTGAACCGCAAGACGAACCAACCGGCCGTATCCTCCAATACCGTCCTGGTTGACGAGTACGTGCAGCGGGGGAATCCCCTGGTCCAGTTGGGCCTCAAGTTGCCCATCGACCAACTTCAGGCGGGAGACTACCGGTTTGAAATCCGCGGCCGCGATTCCTTGGGCAACGCCTCGCCCCTACGCAGCGCGGATTTCTCTATCGAGTAAGCGGTATGCCCCGGAAGAATCCAGGGATGGCCGGCGGCCGGAGGGAAACCCCTCCGGCCTCTTTTTATGGCGCGCTTCGCGGCGCTCTACGGGCTTGGTTCCGCGCCCACGCCCGCCCCCTTCCCTGGCGCGAGACTCGCGATCCTTACGCCATCTGGGTCTCGGAGGTCATGCTCCAGCAGACGCAGATCGCGACGGTAATCCCCTACTACGTGCGCTTTCTCGAAGCCTTTCCGACGCTCACCCACCTCGCAAACGCTCCCCGGGAGCGCCTGCTGGAATTGTGGTCAGGCCTCGGCTATTACCGGCGTGCCCGTTACTTGCACCAGGCGGCACAGCACCTCAGGGAGAAATTCGCGGGCCGCATTCCCAGTGACTACGTGAGCCTGCGCGCTCTTCCCGGCATTGGTGATTACACGGCCAAGGCGGTGCTCAGCATCGCCTTTCATCAACCCTACGCCGTTCTGGACGGGAATGTGGCGCGCGTGGTGGCGCGCTTGTTCGCGCTGCGCGGGAATCTCCACCAGCCCCAGTTCCGGCGCGCCGTCGAGGGAGAACTGACGCAACTACTTTCCCGCCGGCTGCCCGGAGATTTCAACCAGGCCATGATGGAGCTGGGGCAGACAATTTGCCTGCCGCGCGCGCCGCGCTGCCCGGTTTGTCCACTGCGAAAAAGGTGCCGCGGCTTCGACTCCGGCGACCCGGAAAGCTTCCCCCTTCCCCTCCCTCGGCGGACCACTGAGTCCCACTACCTCGCCGTGGCCCTTCTGCGGCGCGGACCGCGGGTGGCCCTGGTGCGCGGGCTCGATGAAGGCGTGCTCGCTGACCTCTGGAATTTCCCCGCCGCTTTCGGGCCCTCCCTCATGGAGGCGCGCGAACGCCTGCGCGAGAAACTGCATCTCCTTACTCACCTCGCACTCTCCCTCGGCGAGCCGGTGGCGGATTTCCGCCACAGCATAACTTTCCGCTCGATCCGGGGCAGCGTCTACCCTGTGGAAGGCTGCCGCGGAATTCCCCGCGAGGCCGTGCGATGGTTCGACCTTACAGGCCTGCCGCAGGCGGCCATCTCCCAACTGGCCCGCAAAATCGTGCAAAAGATTTCTGGGTAGTGGGTCACTTTGTTTTCTTGTAGCGAGGGTCTGTGACCGCCGGCTTTTGTAGATTCCGGCGCTCATAGAGCNNGCTTCGCTCAGAATGACAGCGAAGGACTCAGAATGACAGCAGGGAAGCGTTTTTCCGCAGCCACTGAAGCCCCACCCTTCCAATTCCGTGGTGAGAAATTCGGGTTAGCTATTACCGGGGAGCTATCACGCGCAGGGCGTGGGGTACCACTTCAATCGTGGCAGGTAATTCCTGCAGAAATTCCCCATCACCGAGCAATTCCATGGGTGAGGACGAGCGCAAAGTGATTTTGTGCGCCTGAAAGTATTTGATTCGCGGGTGGCGCAGATGTTCACCACGGTAGGCGCGCGGGACCCAGCGGAGGAGTTCGAGGCGGCCCATAAAGGGGATGATGCAGACATCCAGGAGGCCGTCATCGAGCCTGGCGCGCGGCGCTATCTTGATGCCCCCCGCATAGGAGCAGTTGTTTCCCACCACCGCGAACAAGACTTCTTCCGAGAATGACGCTCCATCAGCAATGATTTCGAGAGGCCGCGGCCGGTATTCTTTCAGACAACACAGGAGCGACCAGATATAGGCAGGTGAGCCGCTCAGCCCGCGGGCTCGCTCGTTCGTGTAACGGTTGACGATCGAGTCGAATCCAGCTCCCCCCACGCAAGCGTAAACCACCGGCCCGGCGCGGGCGAGATCAACTTCACGAACTCGGCCACTCAGCAGGGTCCCAGTCGCGGCGCGCGGGTCCGTGGATATGCCCACACCCTTCGGGAAATCGTTTCCCCTGCCGACCGGTAATAGTCCAAGCGGAATCTCCGACCCGGCGAGTCCGTTGATGACGTAGTGATGCGTTCCGTCCCCGCCGGCAGAAACGATCAAGTCGGGCTTTTCCTCTTCGGCCTGCCGCGCCAGTTCCGTCAAGTGCTGCGCGTTCAGACTCTCGCGGACCTCGAACTGGACGCCCTGCCGGCGGAAGGCTTCGAGCGCGGGTTTGACCAAGTGGCGTGCTCGGCCATGCCTGGCAGCTGGATTGAGCAGGATGATGATTCTCACGAGTCAGGGTGGGAAGCATGCAGAATCAGCGGGAGAAAGTCAAGGTGCGCGGAAAGGGCGTAGTGGTGCACTTTGGCTTTTCTGTAGCGGCGGTCTATGACCGCCGGGTTTTGATTCAATAGATTCCGGCGCTCATAGAGCGCCGCTACAGAAAATTGACCCACTTCCCGTCCATGGCCGTGGGCATCGCGTTCGGCGATGTTCTCGAATAGAATAGAGCCGGAACCAGGGCAGCGCGTCCGATGAGCATAAGCCCACACATCGTTGCCACAGACCCAAGCGAGAAGCAGGCGAACATCAGCGTGCAGCGCTACTTTGAGATCTCCCTGCTGCTCATGCTGGCCACCGGCTTCCTCACCGTGGCTACCACAGGCAAGCTGGATCTGGTTTCCATGGTCTGCGTGTTCAGCGCGCTGATCATCAAGCTGTGGAGCTATGTCCGTGCCGCCGACTATTCCCTCGCACCCAAAACGGTCACGCGGATTTCGATCTTTTACATCTTCTTCTACGGCCTCGATTTTCTGATCTTTTCTCCCGGCCCCAGCGCGCTTGACCGCATGCTTTCCGCCACGGTCCACCTGGTGCTTTTCACGGCGGTCATGAAGATTTTTTCGGCGCGGACTTACCGCGACTACGGCTATTTGGCCACCCTCTCATTCCTGATGATGCTGGCGAGCTCCGTCCTCACGGTGGGCACCACCTTTCTGGTGTTCTTCACACTGTATGTTCTCTTCGCCATTTCCACGTTCCTCAGCTATGAAATCAAGCGTGGCGTAGAGGCCGCCCGCCGCGCTCCGGAAGGGCCGTTCCGCGCCGCGCGGCGGAACCGCCGGGCCATCGAGAAGGCTCTCGTGACCGCCGCGCTCGGCGTGGCCGGGGGGATCGTCCTCTTTGCCGCGCTGCTCTTTTTCGTCATCCCCCGCTATCACACCGGATACCTCACGGGCCTTTCCATGCAGGCGCAGAACATCACCGGCTTCTCCGAATCCGTCAACCTGGGAGACATCCGCAAAATCCTGCGTTCCCCTCTGGTGGTGATGCGCGTGATGCCGGAGGGAAGCCTGCGCGATTATGCGGGCATCAAGTGGCGCGGCGTGAGTCTGAACAGCTTCGACGGCAAGCACTGGTTCAACGACAACACCGAGCAGTTCCCGCTGCCGCCCGCGTCGTATGAACGCTTCCTGATTCCGCTCCCCGATGGCTTCGGGCGCCGCCCGCGGCGCCCGCTGCGCTACCGCATCATCCGCCCGGCGCTGTCCACCGACGTTCTTTTCGCTGCCGCGGAAGCGCGCGAACTCAGCGGCCAAATGCGCTGGCTGAGCCTCGACCAAACCAACTCGCTGCATGCTCCGCAAAACGCCAACCTGCCCTTCGCTTACGACGTAGTTTCCGACGTCGGCCTCCCGCCGCCGGGGGAACTGCGCAGAGCACCCGCGCAATATTCCGACGAGATTCGCCTGCTTTATCTCCGCCTGCCCCCCACTGACCCGCGCGTCGGTGAACTGGCGCGCACTCTTACCGCCTCCGCCACGAACAACTATGACCGTGCCGCGGCAATCCAGTCCTATCTGCGCGACAATTTCCGCTACACCCTTGACCCGCCCTCCATCGAACCGGCTGACCCCCTCGGCAGTTTCCTGTTCAAATCCAAGTCGGGTTACTGCGAGTACTTCGCTGCCGCCCTGGCGGTAATGCTCCGCACCCTCAACATCCCGGCGCGGCTCGTGAATGGTTTTCAGACAGGATCGTATAATCGGATCGGCAGGGATTTTGTGGTGCGCGCTCGCGACGCGCATAGCTGGGTGGAGGTCTATTTCCCGAGTTACGGCTGGATACCCTTCGATCCCACGCCCGCCGACCCTCACCCTGTTTTGCCCGGCGCCTGGGATGACTACACCGATGCTGCCGCGCTCTTCTGGAGTGAGTGGATCATCAACTACGACTTTGGCCACCAGGAGCAGTTGGCGCGGCAGATCGAACAGGACTCCCGCAACTTCCAGCAGGTTTTTCGGGAACGCTCCGAGAGATTCAAGCGCCGGGGAATTCGCGCCGCCTATCGCGTCGAGGGCTGGCTGATGTCGCACAAACTCCTGGTGCTCGCGCTGATGCTCGGAATCCTGGCCGCCCTGATTCTGACCGATAAGACCCGGTCGCTGGCCGAGGTCCGTTTTCTTCTGAACTGGAACTTCGCGCGGCGCGGGGCGACGCTCAGCCCCGGCGAAGCCACGCTCACTTATCAGCGCTTACTCCACACCCTGCAGAAAAAAGGGTACCGCAAAAAGTCCTCCCAGACGCCGCGGGAGTTCGCCCTCTCTTTCCTGGGTACCCGGTGGAGCCATGGGGTGCTGGAATTCACCCGCCTCTATAACTTGCTGCGCTTTGGCCAAGCGCCGGTCCAGCTTTCCACCCTGCGCCGGATACTGGAAGAGATAAAGAAGTAGGGGCGCGCCCGGGTAGTGGTGTCATTTGGGATGGGGTCCCTCTCGAAACATTGGTCATTCCCGCGAAAGCGGGA
>PMYF01000509.1 GCA_003171295.1 Acidobacteriota bacterium
GCCCGTATCTGTATGAAGACCGAAATTTCTTGGTGTTGGTCTTCTTGGAGCACTGTTCAGTTGTGGACGACAAACCTGCCGCAGGAAGCCCTGCCGAACATACAACCCTCCAGCCGCCGGGTACTAACGATTCGGAAGACACGCAAAAAGCCAAGAGCGATCTGAACTTGGCTCATGCCTTTCGGCGAAACGGCCTTAACGAGAAGGCCCAAGCCCTACTAAAGTCAATCATCGCAGCCTACCCCGGTACTCCGGAGGCGGAAAAGGCCCAGCAAGAGCTTCAAGAGATCGAAGAAGAGATTCGCAAAGCACAAGAAGACCAAAAGGCTCCCAACATTTCCTCTCAAGAGAAGAAGTAATTCCGAAGAGTCGAAGGGGCAGGAGAAACCGAGGGCACAACGTGGCAACATTGAGCAGAACAACGCTCGGCATTGCTATGCAATGTTTGGAAAGGCAGACCAGGACATGGATCGAGGCATTTCTCTACCGCCTCGACGTCCCAGACAAACTGGTCAGTGGCGGCAACAAGATGGAGCTACTCCTGGGCGTTTTTCGAGGCTTGGAGCAGCTTCGTCGCCACGACCTGCTCCAGCAGATTGTCTTCGAGACCGCGAACTCATTTCACGACGATCGTGGCCCATGGCTTCGGCAAGCCCTAATGAGGGATGGATTTGCACTTGGCACCGGCGGTCTTGTGCCCGACGTCCCTCAAGCTGAGGATAATCGGACAGCTTTGGAGGTACTTGTACGGCAGCACGCCTGCGACCTGAACGAGAAGACGCTTTGTCATCACTTGAGAGAGAGCATCGACTTATTCCGGGAAGAGAAATGGGATTCTTCGATCTCCCACGCAAGAAACTTCGTGGAGCAGCTTTTGGGCGACATCGCCAAGGCGATAGCGACCAGGAAGCGGCAATCGCCGTGTCTGTCCAGACCTGTTCGCATTCGGCAGTACCTCCAGGATTCCTGTTTCTTCGACAAAGCCGAGAAGGAGAAGCTGGTGGACGGCGTATATGGCTATTTCAGCGAGGAAGGCTCCCACCCAGGAATATCGACCCAAAGCGCCGCTCGGGTGTGTATGCATGTCTTGTGGGCCTTCGGGTTCTACGTGTTGGAAAAATTTGGGAATTGGAAGAATGACAATCCCTGAGCGTCGGAACGAGGTGATTGTAATTGCGGGGGGGGCCATTCCCCTTTCGGCCATGAGGGCCAGATAGGCGCGATAGTCGCCCGCACCGAAGAAAGTCCGCCGCCGGCGGTTGCCGCGCTGCGTCACGTGGTGCGGATATTCCGGCGCCACCACTCGCGCGATACGCGCCATACCCTCACGGGGATATCGGGGGACAATACCGATTTCCCCAGCCAGGCCTCGATACAGAATCAGTATTGTCCCCTGGGCTCGTCCCCTAGCCTCCAGACTCACTTGGTGAGATAGATGTTACGGAAGCGGAACTGGCCGCCGGCGGGGACTTCGGACTGGAGGGCGATGAAGCCTTCCTTGGGGCCTTCCAGACCCTCG
This sequence comes from Acidobacteriota bacterium, assembly GCA_003171295.1. GTDB lineage: Bacteria > Acidobacteriota > Terriglobia > UBA7540 > UBA7540 > Bog-366. The sequence goes on from PMYF01000509.1 coordinate 1,520, forward strand.
CCTTTCCATGCGAGCGTGCCGTTGATCTCGAGTTCCGCCTTCGCGCCTCGCACCGTCAGCTTGAAATGGTTCCAGTCGCCGGGCTTGACGAGGTCGGTGCGATCGCACTTGGCGCCCTTCACGCCGGCCACGTTCCCTTCGTCGCCCTTCCGCAAGTTGGACTGGTAGCGGGGCGGCCAGGGACTCTTCTCGGACATCATGGTCTCGTCGTAGCGGAAATAGACCCCGCTGTCATACTTGTCCGGCTTCAGGGCCTTCCAGTCCAATTCGAGGACGAAGTCGCCGTACTTCTGCTCGCTCTGGACCAGCCCATTGCCCGCCTTGATGAAGATTTCTCCGTTGTCGACCTCGGCCTCGCACTTGAGCACGGTCCACCCCTTGAGGGTCTTACCGTCAAACAGGGAGATTCGCTCCTCCGCCGCCGCCGCCGCAACGGCCCACAGCACCGACAGGCCCAGGAAGGTGACGGCGATTCTCATGCGGTTGTTCTTGAGATTCATGTTTTTCCTCTTCTGTGTACTGGTCCACCGATTTTCGTACCCTTCGCCCGACGGCATCATCTGTTTCACCACCGCCGCTTATGATAGCCTCCGACTCGCTTGCTCACAACTTCTTTCGGAGGCCGATGTCCCGCCCTCCGCCCTTGATCGGCGTGCCCGCACGGGGTATGCTTGGTTGTCGGCCCGCTGCGCACGGGCGTCAAACCGGATACCCCCTCCCCAAGACCGGCTCAAGGTGGTATCGCGCTTGGGCCGATACAACCAAGGCAGTGACTTTACGAAGTGCGGACGAACCCGAGCGACGGCCCCTTCCGAGCGGCCGTCACAGGCCCTGCTGGGTACGGCGGGGCCATGAGGAGCGCTTATGTGCGGCATCGTAGGTTACATCGGCTCGAAGCAGGCGTACCCNNCGTGGCTACGACTCGTCGGGCATCGCCCTGCAGCAGGATCATGACGGGCGACTGCTGGTGGTGAAGGCCAAGGGGCGCATCAGCGCGCTCGAAGCGATCATGAAGGGCCAGTGCACCACCAGCACGCTGGGCATCGCGCACACCCGGTGGGCCACCCACGG
>PMYF01000653.1 GCA_003171295.1 Acidobacteriota bacterium
CCAACCTTATAGATGCGCCATCCACGAGCCCCGAAGGGGCGGTCTATCACAGCCCAGGGAATCGGCCTGGGTCACGAGGCCACATCCGTTTCAGAGCCCGAGCCGCGAAGGTTGGGGGCTGCGACCGCAGGAGGCGACATGAGAAAAGATGCGATCGAGGTCGTTCAAGGCGACATCACGAGGCAGGCGATAGACGCCGTTGTGAATGCTGCGAACACGTCGCTGCTCGGCGGCGGGGGAGTAGACGGAGCGATCCATCGAGCCGCGGGGCCGGAACTGCTCGCGGAATGCCGCACACTCGGTGGCTGTCCAACGGGCGAGGCCAAGGTTACACGGGGGTATCGCCTGCCGGCGCAGTGGGTCATCCACACAGTGGGTCCCGTGTGGCGCGGCGGCAAAGACGGCGAGGACAAACTCCTAGCGAGTTGCTACCGCCGGTCGCTCGAGGTCGCCGTCCAGACCGGCGTGCGCAGCGTGGCCTTCCCCGCCATCAGCACCGGCATCTATGGATTCCCGCTCGAGCGCGCCACGCGCATCGCGGTCCGTGAAGTGCGCGCCTTTCTGGAAGCGAACCCGGGTCTTGAAAAGGTGGTCTTCGTCTGCTTTGACCGTCTCACGTTCAACTGTTACGAGCAGGCGCTGGCGGAAATCTCATAGGGGCGCTTGGCCATAGCGGCTTTTTTCAGGAAGGCCTGGCGATATAAAATCGCCGCTACCCGGCCGCATCACAATGCGCCCCTCACCCCCGGCCGCTCGTTGACATTGAGGCGTGCGCCGCATAATCTAGGGTCCGCGCATGGATATCTTCGAAGAAATCGTTCGATTGCGGAAAGCGGGACGCAAGGGCGCGCTCGCCACCATCGTCGAGGTGCAGGGCTCAATTCCCAGCCACGAAAGCTCCAAGATTCTAATCCGCGACGACGGCTCGATCGCCGGCACGGTGGGGGGCGGGTGCGTGGAAGCGGAGGTCTGGTCAGTGGCGCAAGAGGTGATGCGTGAAGAGAAGCCGCGCCGCCTGCACTTCAACCTGAACGCCAACCCCGAATACGACAACGGCCTGATCTGCGGCGGCTCACTCGATATTTTCGTCGAGCCCATTCTGGCCTCGCCCACGGCGTTCATCTTCGGCGGTGGCCACGTGGGCCTGCACGTGGCGCGGGTAGCGAACCTGGCGGGCTTTGATGTAATCGTGGCCGACGATCGCGCCGCCTTTGCAAACAGAGACCGTTTCCCCGAGGCCGTCGTGACCTACGCCGGACCGTGGGAAGAGATTTTCCCCAAGCTCAACGTGAACGACCACTCTTACCTGGTATTGGTGACGCGCGGCCACAAAGGTGACCTTGACTGCTTGCGCTGGGCCGTCGGCACGCCGGCGCGCTACATCGGCATGATTGGCAGCAAGCGCAAGTTCATTGAGATCTCGAAGGTGCTGGAGCAGGAGGGTGTGCCAGCCGAGAAAATCGAGTGCGTCCAATCGCCGATTGGGCTTGATATCGGCGCCCTCACGCCGGAAGAAATCGCCGTTGCCATCGTGGCTGAGATGATCTCGGTGCGCCGCCATGCCGTGCCCAGCGTTCCCTCGCTGGCGCGCCAGCCGAAAGCCCAGCAGACACCATGATTGCGGGCCTGATTCTCGCCGCCGGAGAATCGTCCCGGATGGGCAGCGACAAAGCGCTGCTCGCCTATCGTGGACGGACCTTCCTTGAGACCATCATCTTGAGTCTCCGCAGTGCCGGCATAGAAAAGATCGTGGTTGTGCTCGGCCATCACGCGGAAGAAATCCAGCGTGCCGTGGATCTGGCCGGCACGCAGGTGGTCCTCAACCGTGACTACCGGCGGGGACAGACATCTTCACTGCAAGCAGGACTTGCAGCACTGGCGGAGCAGTCTCCTGAAGGCGTGATCCTCTGCCTTGTTGATCATCCAGCGGTTCCAGGGGAAGTCATAAGCAAGCTGCGGGATCGGTTCGAACCAAGCGAGCCACCGATCGTGGTTCCCACCTGCCAGGGCCAACGCGGCCACCCGGTGGTGATCAACAGCGCGCTATTTCCGGAATTCTTGGCCCTCGGCCCTGACGAAGCAGCTAACACGGTCGTCCACAAATATCGCGATGCAACTCAGTTTGTGGAAGTCGAGGATCGCGGGATTCTGCTCGATGTGGACAACCCGGAGACCTACAAAAGCCTGGAGCGCGACTGAGGCGATGGTGCAACCGGCAGAGTAGAGGAGAGTCCCGCAGAAGAAGTTGGCAACCTCTCGCTAGCGCAACTTTTCGAGCAAACGGTTGAGGGATTCTAAGGCGAGGAGGGCGGCGTGCTTGGAAGCAGGAGGCAGGCCGCCCAGCCCCGCTTCGATCTGGTCTGGAGTAAGGCCGGTAATTTCGTTGAGCGGTTTGCCGCAAACAGCTTCTGCCACCCACGAGCCGCAAGCCACAGCAGGGACACATCCAGCAACCTTGAATTTCACGTCCAGGAGCCGGCCGTCGCGCACGACGGCCCAGAGTTTCATCAGGTCGCCACAGGCGGGATTTGAGACCTCGACGACGGCGGTTGCATTCGAGATTTCACCAACGTGGCGCGGATGATGGAAGTGGTCGAGGAGCTTTTGGGAATACATGGCAGAAGAAGAAAGCTTTCAGTCAGCAGTGGTCAGTTCTCAGCTTTCAGCCGTCGGTCGTCTGGAATCTTTAGTTCTGGATGTACGCCGTACACGTGAACAACCCCGCTCCAAATCCACAGAATCAAGAGGCAAAAAACAGGTATCGCAGTACCAGCACTAACGCCACTCCCAAGGCCACGGTCAGGGCAATCTTGGGGCCCGGGGTCTTGTTTACCTCGGGAATCAGGTCCGAGGCCGCTACATAGAGCGTGACCCCGGCGGACAGCGCGAGACCGTAATGCACCCATCGGTGCGCAACCGCCATGGCCAGGACGCCCACAATCCGTGAAACTCCCAGGGCGCCGGCCGCCCACACGCCGGCGCTCCGGCCCCGCCGGGCCGCGACCATGATCGAGGCCACGGTGAACCCTTCCGGGACATTGTGAAGAATCACCGCGCCAGAGATAACGGTACCGAGCCAGGGAGAAATCAGGAAGCCGGAAGTGATGGACACGCCGTCAAAAAAAGTGTGGATCAACAGGCCCGCCAGCGCGGTGTAAGCCACGGAGGGATTCAGGAACTCCTCGGTGTGCGTTTCTTCGCCAAA
>PMYF01000801.1:0-1777 GCA_003171295.1 Acidobacteriota bacterium
AACATGTGCAGATCACGCGATAAATCGGAGCGAAGTGGTGCCTTTAGAGCCTGCCCTGAGCGGCTCCGAGTCCTGCCGCCGTAGGCATGATGACGCTTGCAAGATAGGTCCAAAGACTGGCCAGCACGTCGGTGGTCGCATACTGCGTCCCCGTATTGTACTGCTGGACCAAGGCGCAAGTCGTTTGGATTCCGAGCAGGCCGAGCAGATCCGCGTCGAAGTCTCCACTCGGAACAGGACGCGACAGGCTGAGGCGCTTCCTGGGATTGCTGCGCAGAAGTAGTCGGCTCGAAGTTTACGGTGGGGCCAAATCAAATGATCAGTAGGGGCCAAACCAAGTTGACAGAAGCATCTTCCGGCGTCAGTGCGGAGTGCCCCCCTACAATCGTTAACTTAAGGTCGTCGGCATCCTCCGAGGCCGCCCAGGCGGCCTTTCAGGCAGCGCTGACAGTTAAGTTATCGACCAGGGGGAGTTATCCCCGACTACTATCTTGTGGCCTTCCCGATCCAAAACATTGGGACAGGTGCAGGGAACGAAAGACCTACCCTTCGGTCTTACCTCGCGGCGCCCCGTTTCTAACGTTTACCGATAGCCTCCTTCGGCTATCCATTCTAAGAATGACAGCCCTAACGAGACCTTCGACGACCTGCTAAAAGTGGTAGGCAGGTGAGGTCAGCTTGGCGTGGACTAGGCGCACCAGCCGCGCCGACGTCCGCAACATTCGCCCGGGTAGCGCAACCACAAAGATGAAGCTTCGGGAAAGGGCCCCGCGGCCAGACCCAAGGCCAAATAGGGGGACTTCCGGCTGCGCAATCAGCAGAGCCACAACCATTATTGTCAATACCAGCAGAAACTGGATCAGGAAGAACGTGAGAGTAATCTGAATGATGAAGTTCATGCCGGCCTCCCCCACCCGCCGTCGCTCGCTTTCCCAACCTGCTTCCTTGTCGCGGCTCGGCGTTCACTCATCTAATCGGCGGGGGGCCGGCCCTTCATGAGACTTTTTTAATGCCGGCGCGGTGGCCAGGCCGGAAAGTTGGCTAGCCGCACTAACCCTCAGGTCCTCTTTTCGATTGTTGATTTGGGTATCCCCCTCAATTGCAGGAAGTGGTACTATAGGCGCCGCGGGGAATGGAGTTGGGCGAGCACCCTAGCCGAGGGTAGTCCGGTGCGGGGTTAGAGCCAGACTTTTCAAAGCGTAATCGACAAGGAGCTTAGGCGAAACGAAAAGGAATAAGGGTGGGACGGGCGCGGCTGATCCTCAATGCCCAGCCGGGGCACGTCGCATTTGCTCTTGCCGGAGGCCAGGACCCTGGGCGGTACTCCCGAGGGAGAAGTAGTAACCATTCCGTTAGATACCTCAACAATATCGCAATGAATCAGCTATTTCCTCATGCACGCCCACGTTTGCATCAGGAGTTCGGAGGGGGCTAGGGGCTCGGCCCGGGCGTGGGGGGGGCTGCCATGCAATCATGGGGCTTGGTGGCGACCCGCGGGGAGTCACAGGACATTCAGCGCCCCGGCGGGGGTTGTCTGAGTTCAATCCGGGGTTAGACGTTGCAAGGCCACTGTGGTAATCTAGGCTAGAGAGTACACGGCCCGAGGATCATATTGAAAAACGAGGTGCGCTCACATGGAAGCCTTGAGTCCAGCGAAAGTCATTCGCAGGGTCCGAAAAAGGGTGGAGGTCAGCCAGGAAGGCTTGGCCCGGTTGTTGAACGCCACCAAAGGGGCGGTCCAACACTGGGAGCGCGGCCGCAATAGTCCCGACTTGGC
>PMYF01000801.1:1823-4753 GCA_003171295.1 Acidobacteriota bacterium
TATCTTCGCCGGGAGAATCACAAACTGCAGCGCCAAGTGGCACGTCTGGAAGCCCTGGTCCAGCGCCGGACCGAGCAACTGCGCATTCTTGAGGGCTTAGCCACGGAACTGCAGCGCGAGATCGCCAAACTCCGGGCCGGCCAGGAAGTTGTGCCGGTTCCCGTGCCGAGCTCGGACACGCCGGCGAAGGGGTAGGCTCGGGGCGCGAGCGACCCTGCCCGCGCTGCAAAGGTAACGAGCGGCTGCGCCAAAGGGTGAAGTGTCTGCGGACTTGGCGGCTGGGCAACTCGTGTAGCCGGCGACGAGGGGAGGGAGCGCGCCTGCGCAAGTGAGTGGGGGCGCGCTCTCAAGGGTCGAACCCTGGGAGACTGGCGGCGAGAGCCGAGGGTGTAGGGTTACAGAACCCGGGATTCTTGCCTGCCCTGAACTATTCTCGGCCACGGCTCTTTTCACAGAATCAGGACCTTCGAAGCTGCATCACTCGAACTGAGAGCATGATCGGGGTGGCATTCACCTCCTTTTCACGGGCCAACAAATCAAGAAAGGCGACGGCTTGACTCAGGAGTTGTTGGGCATCGTGGCGTGTTCGCAATTCCAACAGCAAGCCAAAGGCTTGCTGCGCCATTTTCTGGGTAGACCTGGCTGTGGTTTTCATTGCTGATGTTTNNGTGCTAGCCCCCTTCCCTGAGCCCGTCCTGCCGAAGCCGGCCCGGGACTCTCGGCCCTAACCAGTACTATAACTTCATTGACAGTTTTAGAATATCGAAAGGCAAAAAGTCAACTCCTTAGTAAGGTTTTTTGATTTTCAGAGCCTACGCCACCAGTGGGGGCTGGCCTACGAACTCCCCCGAAGGCAAGTGGAGTTGTCCCAAGTGCGATGCCGGCGCCTGTCCTTACGAGTAGATATTCGAAGGGAGTAATTACAGGTTTCGGGTCCTGGTACAAATGGAGAGGGATCGGTCTGGGCGTTGCCCCCGCCCCTCGCCAGGCGCGTGGAGGAACTCTAGCAGGTTGCGAAAAACATGGTGCGGCGACTTCACGTCACCACCGCCGGATTGATCCCATGGCCGTGGTGGCGATTTAAAATCGCCGCTACGCCGCGCATCAGGTCGAAAGGCAACAAGCCAGGCAAGAAGGCAATGGCGAAGTCCTGACCATTGTTGGGTTGTGAACCAGCGCCCGCGCAACTGTTTGGATTGGTAAGCGTGGGGCTACGGCCGCGTGATTCGCTTGGAGAGATATGGCGCCTTCAGGTTACCTATTTGCCAAAGAGCGACTCAACAGGAGGAGCTAAGAATGCGTCGTGGGATTAGGCTGCGGCGCCAGCGTGCTGCACAAACTGGCCGCAGGCGATCTGCTGGCTATTCACTCAAGACTCGGACAACTTGGCAATGTCATGTCTTAGGGCACGCTCGGTCCTGAAAGTTGAACCTCGCGCAGGTCTACCAATTTCAGTATTTGACTCCAATTGCCAAGATTTGTTATACATAAGAATGGCAGTTCGTAGGGATGAGTGGGCGCATTCGTCCGCAATTGTCTAATTGGCTCAAATGAGAATACTTAAGGCAGCCAAAAGACGCACCTTGGCAAACTCCCGCAAGCCCAGGTCGCGGATGGCGAGTACGGTGGGGCGATCTCGGAGCAGTTCCAGCCGGACTGCCCGCTCGCGCGATCGTGGGAGGGGCAAGCCTGCATCCCTGGGCACGATCACCAGGCATACGGGCATGTTCCCCCTGAATTCCGAAATACAGCGCTTCGACGTCCAGTACCAGACCGCTGTCAGGAATTTCGAAACGGCGGTGCGGGCCTTCCAAAAGCAGAACTTCAATAAGGCTGCGGAGATCTTCGGAAAGTTGGTCGACAGCGAAGTCCGCGATGTGGCCGAACGCGCGCGGGTCCACCTGCGTCTTTGCCAGCAAAGAACCAGCCGTCCGGCGACGCCTCCCCGCTCGGCCGACGAATACTACGCACAAGGTGTTGCCAGTTTGAACGGCCGCAACCTGGAACTCGCGGTCGAGCAATTGGGCAAGGCTCACAAGCTGAAGCCCAACCAGGATCATATCCGCTACGCGCTGGCGGCGGCGCAGGCATTACAAGGTAACGTGGACGCGGCGATCGAGCATCTTGAGGCGGCGGTCACCTTGCGTCCTGAAAACCGCATCCACGTGCGTCGCGATGAAGACTTCCAGGGGCTTGCCTCTGATCCCCGCTTTCGGCGCCTGTTGTACCCGGCAAGATCTTGAGCCGCCGGCGCGATCTTGCCGCGCCGAGCTGCATCGAAGGACTCGTATTCCATGTTGAGAGTCGTGGCTATCGGTGGAGGCACGGGTCTGTCGACCGTCCTGCGCGGCCTCAAGCATCATGTTACGGAACCGGCGCGCCCCGCCCAGATTCGGCCCGAGATCACCCGCCTCACCGCCGTCGTTACGGTNNNNCGCGGCCTGCGCGGCCACAACCTGGGCAATCTCCTGCTGGCGGCACTTACGCACCTCACGCATGACTTCGCCATGGCCGTGCGCCTGTCGAGCGAAGTCCTGGCTATTCGCGGCGAAATCTTCCCCGCCACCCTCGCCGATGTGCGGCTGAAGGCCGTGCGCCGCGACGGCGTGGTCATCCACGGCGAGCGCAGCATCACCAAAACCCGCGTACCCATCCGGCGCCTGCACATCGTACCCAGCCGCTGCCGGCCCCTGCCCGAGACGGTCGAGGCGATTCGCGACGCCGACCTCATCACCTTCGGGCCGGGCTCGCTTTACACCTCGCTTGTTCCCAACCTGCTCGTGCAGGGAATCCCACAGCAGATCGCGCGCTCGCGAGCCGTGAAGGTGCTGGTCTGCAACCTGATGACGCAGCCGGGCGAATCGCGCGGCTATTCTGCCGCTGACCACGTGCGCGCCCTCCACCAGCACGCCGGGCTCAAGCTCTTCGAC
>PMYF01000801.1:4796-7600 GCA_003171295.1 Acidobacteriota bacterium
CAACTCCTGCTCTCCCTCGTCAAACCCCGAGCCCGCTAGACGAAGTTCGTTCCTGAGCGGTGTAAAGTCGCGCTCGGTTCTTTAGAATCCGCTCCGGTGGGGTGTCCATAGACCATACACATGCCAAACAACAGCACGTGTGCGCCGCCCGCGAGTGACACACCTTACTGTGCAGGGATTTGCATGTTCAGTGGCAGTCTTTTCCACTCTACCGAGAGAGTGTGGATGCCATACGCAAATAACCTGCATGGAATCACTCATTTAATTTTTCGAGTCGTTCGGAATCAAAATTGCGGGACAATTTGTCATTACGGGCCGAGACTCTCAGGGTGCAAAGTTAGGCGGCGAAAATCTAAGGCTGTAAATCTCGTGTTTTGCCAGGCAGTTGTTTCGGACGAAAGCGTAGTTAACTTGCCCGGACGAGAAAACCAGTCCGGGCCAAACCACTTCAGAGATGGCTACCCGCTTCCAACGAGGGAGACCAATCAGGGCGGGGTCGACCGGGTGGGCAGCAACGATCAAGGTCAAGACACCGGCTCCGACGCCAATTTGGCCCTCAATCCGTGCGTTGTTTGGGTTTAACAAAGTTGGTCAATGGTCTTGGTTGAAGTTTGTAGCAACGTACGCATACCGGCACATTGGGGCTATTAGTGATGGCAATTTGGTTCTATTGACTCGCTTTCGACTCCGCTTCCGGCAAACGGACGGAGCGAGAAAGGATGACTAGGGATGATGAGAAAATTGCTCTTTCTTTTCCTGTTCGTCGGGCTGTTAAGCGTGCCCAGCTTTGCCAGTACGCTTCTTTATGGTGACAACGCCACTGGGGGCGCACCGTACATTTACCAGATCGATCCCACTACCGGGAACATTCTCAACACTTACACCAACCTGAGCGGTACCAATGGACGCGGCGTAGTCGTAGTGGGCAACATCATGTACTACACAACAGCGTTCTCCAACAATGTCTACAAGTACGACTTAAGTACGAGCACGAGCTTGGGAGTCGCCTTCTCGGTTGCTGGTTCAAGTGGGCTGTCCACGATGGCTTATGATGGAACCAACTTCTGGATCGGTGACTACAGCGGTACGAATCACGCGTACCTGTATAGTCCCACCGGAACTCTGCTGAAAACCATTTCGTTGGCTGACTGCACAGGGTACTGTGATGGTTTGGAGTTCTTTAAGCAGGGTGGGCAAGGCTTCCTGATCTCGAATGAGGTCGATGGATGTTGTGGTGGGACGCCTGTCAAGTATGACGTCTACGACTTGAACGGCAACTTGGTGACCCCGGATTTGATCTCTAATCCGCTTGATAGCACCGGCATTGCTTGGGACGGGACTCACTTCTGGACTTCCAACATTGACAACGCCTCGGTGTCGGAGTGGAACATGAATGGCACATTTGTCCAAACTCTCGCGCTTTCCGGAGCCCCCCCTGGGTACTCGCCGCTCATCGAGGACCTGTCCTTCAATTACTCGCAGACGCTCACGACCCCCGAGCCGTCAACGTGTTTCCTGTTACTTGTAGGGCTTGTTGGAGTGGCTTGCTTCGCTCGACGGCGCGCAGCCGGGCCCCTTACACTGGGATAGATCGCCTTCGGCAGTTCGACGCGGCGGGGATCTTACTCCGGAATTTCGTAGGGGAAGGCGCGCCGGAGTTTTTCCGGGCGCTTGTCGGGATTAAAGCCGGAAGTGAGGAAGTCAAGCCAGGCCGCGATTTCCTGGGGCTCGACGCGTGGAGCGCGCAGGTCGAGCCCCCCGTAACTGTAGCGGTCGCGGCTGTATGGAACCAGGCTCTTCTTGTAGAAGAACACCAGGGTATGGGCCGCCTTGGGCGAGAAAATCTTCATACGCGCGCGATTGGGAATACCGTTGGGCAGCGGCGCGCGCGCCGAAATTTCCAGGCCCGTGCCGCCGGCTTCGACTTCGAAGGGGTCGGCGGAGGCTGCCACTGCCGCTGCCACCGCGCCCGCCAGGGGAATGGCCTGGCTTTCTGCGCGAAGCTTTTCGGTGACGGCGGGTTGTGCCTGATTCTGAATCATGTTCGAGCGGGACCGCGTATCGCGAACCCAGTTAAGCGGGTCTGCGCTGCTCGCTCTTCAGGCCTATGCTGCCTTGATTCCGGCACCTGGCGGCGTCAGGATTTCGGAGGCCGTGATTTTCTTCGGCCGCATTTTCCACCAGAAGTAGGGCCGCGCCAGCGCGCGCGCCAGTCCCATCTCCGCGTGGTAGAGGAACGAGGCGGCGTTGCGCGGCGCGAGATACCGCGTGTCGCCCGGCTGCACGATCAGGCTCACTTCGATGTTGGGTGTCACGTCGATGGGAATATGGTTGCGCCGACAGGCCTCATACAAGTATCGAAAGACCACCCGCATGTCTTCGTAGCGCGGTGACGGCCATTGTTCCATGTCGGCGCCGATGGTGGGGCGGAAAATGCACACGGTGGGGAACGCGCCGATCCCGGTGATGTAGTCGATGGCCCGGAGCGTGTCCTCAATCGGCTCGACGCCGGCCACGATTTCGCCCGAACACGAACCTTTGCCCAGTTTCTTCGCAGTGTATTCGAGCGCCCGGAAAAAGGTCTGCTGGCCGACCAACTGCTGCTTGCCGGGGAGGAAACGCGCGAAGTACTCCGGGTTATGGAACTCGTAGCAGAAGCTGAAGTGGTCAGCGCCCAAATCAATCAGGCGGTCGTACTTCCAGAAGTCGAGGGTGGGAATCAGTTGCAGACCCACCAGCGCGCCCACGCGCGACTTCACGGCCTTCACGTAGGGCGCCGCTTCGTCCAGGTCCCGATCGGTCTG
>PMYF01000801.1:7654-12261 GCA_003171295.1 Acidobacteriota bacterium
GTGGCACAGAACTTGCAGTTGAGCGATGGCGAGTGATGCCAGAAGCCGCAAGAGTTGGATATGTAGATGCCGAGGTAAGTCCCTTGCAGTACCCCCACCTTGTGCATGGGGGTGCCCCGCGAGGTCGCGCGCGTGTACCAGGCGGGCTCGGGCGGAATCCGCACCGCGTAGCGAAAACCCTGGCGCGAGTCCCGCACCGAATACTCGCCGTACTCGCGCACCAGTTCGTAGCAGGATTGCTGCGCGAAGTCCTCTTCCACCGGAACATTTACCCATACGTCTTTACGTGGACCGGGAATCACGAGCTCCAGCCCGCTGCCCAGCCCCGCGCGCGTGCGCGCGATGAACCGGGCATCGTCTTCGAGCGAGCAGGTAGGGTCAATGCGCAGGCCCTTGCAGAAAAGGTCGATTTCAAGCTCGCAGGGATTCAGCGGCTGGCAGGGTTCGGGGGGAACGTTCTGGCTTAAATCCGTGCGGGAGCCCTCCGGAGACGCGACATGTGGTTCCGGGTTGGACATCAATTCACCATTCCCGTCCCCATCATGCCACGGGACACCCGGACTCCGTCAATCAGAACTGGGTAGTGGGTCAGTTTGCGGCGCACGATGAGCGCCGGAATCTATTGAATCAAAAGCCGGCGGTCACAGACCGCCGCAAGAAACCAAAGTGACCCACTACCCGCAACTGTGCACCGCCGAAGCAGGCAGGCTAGATGCCTGCGCTCCCAGAGGGGCTATTCCCAAGAGAAGATTCCGGCGCCATGCTTAGCAGGGTGCGGAAAAAACTCTGACGCACGGCGTAGCGGCGATTTTATATCGCCACAACGACAATGGAATCAATCTGGCGGTGGCGACGTAAAGTTCGCCGTTACACGTTATTCAGCAAGCTGTTAGTATGCGTAATACCCGTTGGGGGCCGATATATTGCCCGGCACGGTCGCACCCTCGATCCCCACGAACACGGTGCGGCCATAGAAGAACGGCATCCCGAAATCGATAAAGTCCGAGGAGGGGCCGGACCCGCTATCGCCTCCCAGCTCGCTGAAAGCAGCGAAGGTCGGGTTGGCAGTAAAGAGCGTATCAGCGTTCGCGAAGGTGAATTGGACCTGCTGCCCCGTTGTGCTATTCGTTCCCTGATTGGTGACGGTGTAAGTGACGGGGGAGGCGGGACAGTAGAAGCCCGGATAATTCGTACAATCCGGGATGCCGAGTGTGGCAAAGTCCAGGAAATAGATGCCGGTCGAGCCCGTATCGAAGAAGGCGTTCGAGTACGCGACGCCCTGGTAGGTGGTTTGGATATCGCCATAGGCGTCGGTCGCGTAGATCGTCGCGCTGCCGAGGGCATTGTCCGTTTGGGTTCCAACTCCAAAAATCATCGACCCGGAAGCTGTGGCTTGGCCGGCGGCGGGAACGGCGGGCATAGTAATCAGCAGGCCGTTATTGTCCGCCGCGAAGAGCGCCACGGGGTTCGCAAGCTGATTGTTCAAACCCACGGCAGGAGTGGTGCAGACATTTGAGGGGCAGACATAGTACATGGGCGGCAGGCTGCTGGAAGCCGAAGTGCAGGCGCCACCACAATCCTGGGCGAAGTTGCCAAGACCTATAATGCCATTGGCACCCAGCGCGGTAACCGTATTGAGAGTGGGCCCGTTCCCGAGGCTAAGGCAACTCGAGGGCACATCGAACGCTGGAGTGGAGCTGACAACCTGAATCGGGACCGAGGAAGCTGTCTCTCCAGCCATTTTGACGTCCGCCGTCGCCACCGGACCCCAGAGGTAGGAGGTATCCGCAAATTGGATGCACTCCTGCAACACGTTGCTGCTGGAATCCTGGAGGGTGGGTAGCCCGCTACCAGAAGTAGGGGCGAGGTTGCCGAGCGCCGAGGAAAGCACGCGCAGCCCTTCCGATCCGGTATCCACCTGCACGTTGTCGATGGATTGACAATTTGTGGTGCTCCCCGGCATGCAGACGGTGACGGTTACGAAAAGGAAATTGGTTGCATTGTTGGCCGGGCCCGCGTTGACCTCTACGGTCGCCGTATTGGCCACGGGGGTCGGAGTGGGAGTGGGCGTGCTGCTGCTGCCACAACCAACCAGAGCGAGGGAGCCCGCCAGTACAGCCAGAAAACGGGCCAGCGCGGCCTTCGAGTCATTCCTGAAAATCATCGCACCACCTCCGCGGAGACGTTGTTCGGCAGGAGACTGGGCACGTAAGCGTGTCCGTGAAAGGACCGCATGTGCCCGGCACTGACCAGCACCAGCTTGTCGGTTCGGACCACGAGGGGCCCGCCGCGTCGCCGCACCTGGGACCGAGCTGCTTGGTCGAGTTCTGGGAAGTAGGACCCCAGCAACTGCTGCATATTGGGAGCGAACTGTCCGCTCCAGGCAACCCCAAAGACCTTGCCGTTCGGCGAGACAAACTCCCGGACCGTGGTGCCGTTCGATGCAGTGATTTGATGGAGCTTATAGCCCGGCCGAGCCTGCTCGCGAATTTCGCCCTTCAGAAACTGCTGGTCTACGCTTATCGACGACTCATACTCACCCAGGACCGCCCACGCGGGGGCAACTCCCAGGAGAAGTATCACCAAGACTCTCATAGCGGTTCTCATATGTCGCCACTCTTGCCTTTCTTCAGTCATTACCCTGAGCTGCTTCTGGTTAGACGGTGTTTCCCCGCCAAAAGGTTTCATGTAGCAGGTAAAATACCCGCATTAACCCGATTATTTGCCTCAATCACCTGTCGACCTCGCTGCTTCCGTAGCGGAAGGCAGCAAGATGCAAGTCCGAATCGGCGCCGCAAAGCCATGGGTCGCGAATGGCCCCAGGAGAAACCGGCCTCGAGCATAAGGGCCTTCAGAATCATGGCATAAAGGTCACAAGCTGCCAAGCGCGCACTGCATCCGTCCTGATTCACTTTGTCGCAGATGCGCCTCGACACTCCTCTGTCATGATCCCTGGAAGCGATTGCTGGAGGGAGCAGCTCCCTTGCCTTTTGCCTTGCTTCTTCGGTCCTTGCCCAGGCCGGTCGAGTAACCCTCTACCCGGCTCCCGGCTGGAATTTCTGCAGTTCTGGCAAGAGGCGGTCGATGGCGCCTTCCAGGTTTGCCAGCGCCGGTTCGACCCCATCCAGGGTTCCCTTCTGCGCCATTTGTTCCAAGCTGCGAGCGGCTTCGAACGCCTCCGGCGCCGCCATGTCTCCCACGCACCCTTTGAGCGAGTGAGCGGCCCGTTCCAGCGCACGCGGATCGCCTCCGGCGGCCGCTTGGCAGACGCCGTCCAGCAGCTTGGGGCATTCCTCCAAGAACATTCCCACAATTTCCCTTGCCAGCAGGTCGTCTCCCTCCAAGTGAGCCAGGAAGCGGGTCTTATCGAAAGCGGTTGCTGGCAGAGCTTCTTTCTGAGCTCCCTGGGCGGTCAGCGTTACCCCGCTACCCTGCGCGGGCTTCTCCGCCATGTGCTGGATTATCGCGAACAGGTCGCTAGCGCGGAAGGGCTTGCTGATGTAGCCGTCCATGCCGGCGGCGCGGCAGTCTTCCTCCTCTCCCGGAGTGACCTGGGCCGTCAGGGCAATGATTGGCAGGCGCCCGCCGGTGTGGCGTTCTTTCTCCCGGATGGCCTGTGCGGCCTCCCGTCCATTCATCCGGGGTATCTCGAGATCCATCAGTACCAGATTGAAACCGTGCGGGTTTGCCTGCCCCAGGGTCTCCAGTGCTTCTACGCCGTCGCCTGCTACCACGACCTGGTGGCCATGTTTTTCGAGAAGGTGCGTCACCAGCGCCCGGCTGACTTCGTCATTTTCCACCAGCAGAATGCGCAGAGCGCGTCCGAACTCCTCCGCGGAGCCACACAGGAGGGAGTGCACCTTTCCCGCCGGGGCGGACTTTCCCAGCGCCTTGAGCAAGGCCGGGACGAGTTCCGCTTCCCGCACCGGTTTGGTGAGATGGCCTACGATTCCCAACTCCCGGCAACGCGGTGTATCGAACCACTCCTCCTGGGGAGGAAGCATCATCAAGATCGCCGCCGAAAACCCTGGAGTTTGACGCAATTGCCCGGCCCAAGAGACGCCCTCCCCGCCTGGCCTCGGCGCGTCAAGGAGCGCCAGGCGGAAAGGCGATTCGGACTCCTGCGCCTTACGGCTGGCCGCTTGCGCTCCTTCCATATCTTCCACGAGAGTGGGGATCATCCCGTGATGGCGCAGGAGTTCCTCCACGATCTCGCGGCTGGCCGTATGGCCATCCACCACGAGCACGGACAGTCCGCGCAGCCGGGCAGGGGAGACCTCTTCCGCGGGCGCGGTTGCAGTTCCTACCCAACCCAGGCGGACTGTAAAGTGAAATGTGCTGCCCTTCCCCAACTGGCTTTCCACCCAGATGCGGCCTCCCATTAGGCGCACCAGTTCCGCACAGGTGGCCAGCCCCAAACCTGCGCCCTCGAAGCGGCGGGCCATAGAGCCATCCACCTGCGTAAAGGCCTCGAAGATCATCTCCAGCTTGTCGGGTGGAATCCCCACCCCTGTGTCGGCCACGGTGAAGTGCAGGCAAACAGCCGTTCCCTCCCGCGCTTCCAGTTGCGCGCGAACCGCTACTTCGCCTCGCGTCGTGAATTTGAT
>PMYF01000801.1:12315-15576 GCA_003171295.1 Acidobacteriota bacterium
GGGAGGAGGGCTTCATCCACGGCGTCCGCCAAGACAAATGGAACTGATTCGAGCTCAATCTTGCCTGCTCCGATCCTGGAAAAGTCCAGAATCGTTTCGATCAGTGCCAGCAGCGAGTTGGCCGAAGACTCCACCAGGTCCAGATAGCGGCGCTGCTCAGCGTTCAAGTCCGTGGCGAGCGCGAGTCCGGTCATGCCGATGATGGCATTCATGGGGGTGCGGAGCTCATGACTCATATTGGCCAGAAATTCGCTCTTGGCGCGATTGGCTTCCTCCGCCACTTCCATGGCTTTGCGCTGCGCCACCTCCGCTTGCTTGCGCTCGGTAATGTCCGAAAGCAAGCCTTGGGCGTACCGGACACCGTCTTTCTCGTAGGTTCCCACGGCGCGATCGTGCACCCAGATCCATTCCCCATCCTTGCGCTGGACCCGGCACTCCACGTCATACCCCTTTCCGGTACCGAAGAGCGCCGCAAAGGCTGCTTTCAGTCCTGGCTTGTCTTCTGCGTGGACGGACTCGAAAAGGAGGCCGGGGCCGGTCTGGTAGGCTTCCTCAGCAGTAAACCCGCTTAACCTTTCGATATTGGGGCTGATAAAAGCGAAATGGCCATCGGAATCAACCGTCCAGACGACTTCGGGGATATTCAGAACGATCGAGCGGTACTTCTCCTCGCTCTGCCGCAGCCCCTCCTCCGCGCGCTTGCGTTCCGTGATGTCTTCCACGATTCCGTCGTAGTACAACTCCTGTTCGGTATCTGCCCGAACAACGCGAGCGCTTTCCCGCACGAAGATCACAGATCCATCCCGCCTTGTCCACGCCGCTTCCAAACCTCTGACTTCACCGTCTCGCTCCATGCCTTCGCGAAACACCCGCCGCGAGTCGCTCGGCTCGAACCCTTGCTCCTCGAACTTGCGGGCGACCAGCTCTTCCAGGTTCTTGTACCCCAACATCCTGACGAGGGCGGGATTTGCCATGACGATGTGGCCCTCGGGAGTGGCGCGGTAGATGCCGACGGTAGCGTTCTCGACGAGGCTGCGGAAGCGCTCCTCGCTTTCTTGCAGCGCTTTCTCCGCGCGTTTCCGCTCCGTCACATTACGGGCAATGGCCTGTATACCTACCGGCTTGCCGTTCTCGTAGAGCAACCGTCCGCGAAGCTCCACGGTGAGGCGGGTGCCATACTTCGTAATAACCCCGATTTCAGCCGATTCAAACGGTTGTCCCTCCGAGATTTGGGCGAGCGCGGCGCGCACGAAGCCCTGGCATTCGGGGGCAATCATCTGCGCAAAGTTCATGCCCAGTGCTTCTGCCCGTGTGTACCCCATGACCGTTTCAGCCGTGTTGTTCCAGGAAGTGAAGTTCCCGCTGAGGTCGCGGGTATAGACAATGTCGGTAGCGTTTTCGAGCAGGTCGCGGTAACGCTCCGTCAGGGCCGCCTCGCGCCGCAGCCATTCCCGGATCTCCCGAGTCTTGGCCCTTACTTGCCTCCGCAGGATCAACACCCAGGCCGCCGTGGCGAGGATCAGGAGGCCCATTAAACCCGTCGCCCTGCGTGCCCGATCCAGGTTCCACCAGGGAGGCTTCTCCAGCAGCACCACCTCGGCGGGCGAGCCCACCAGTAACCGAAACGCCTGAGGCGAGCCGCTTTCGTCCGATTGCACTTCACAAACCCCGGTCACCCGCACGCGGCTTCCCCGCCGCAGGCGGGCCAGCGCCGCTTTTGCACCGGAGCCTAGAACTCTGGCTTGGAAAGCCACCCGGCCCGATTCTACCACCAGCACGGGGAGGCTGCCTTCCGCCTCCAAGTCGAACACCCGGCCCTCCAGCCGTACCAGGGAGCTCTCGTAGTCTCCCTGTAATGCCTCTGCTGCACTGATGGCGGCCGGCGCCGGTGGGGGACCGGTCGCGACCTTGCGGAACGTCGCATCCTCCAGGCGCGGAGAAGTTCCTCCTACGGCCGGAAAACCCACCACTTCCACGACCTCACCAGACTGGACAGTCGTCGGCTGGCTCGTTTCCACCAAGATGCTTCCCGTAGCATCCCTGATGTACAGCGAGCGGAAAGGCTGCTGCAGCGTCACCACCCCGCGCACCTTAACCCGGTGGCCGGAGGTGCCCCGCAGGCTCAGACGCATGAGGTCACCCAGAGAACGGATGGGCGGGACCGCAGCCGTGAGTGGGCCAGGCTCGGTGACGCGGATAGAGGAGAGATCTGGAATGAAGACGGCAACGCCTACGAGCCGCTGTTGTTGATTGAAGATGCCGCCACAAGCGCCTCGGATCAGTACCTTGGAATCAATTAATTCCCGCGCTACGCTCTCGCTGCAACGCGGAACTCGCACCCAGACACGGCCCGCTCCCAAGGCTACAGAAAGCAGAAGGTTCCGAGACTCCGGATCGATTTCGGCGGAACGGACAATACCTTCGATCTCAACCCACTGGCTGNNTCTCTATCTGGTTCGCAAAAATCCCGCGGTTACTGAATCCCTCAACTTCCACAAGCTGGCCCGTCTTGAGATGTAAATCCTCCCGCGGCACATCCACCCAAATGCCGCCTGTCTGGTCTTGCACAAAGAGGTTCTGCGTTGCCCCGTCGTAGTAGGTGACTACCGCCCGCAGCCGGACCGGGTAGCCGAGATTTGCTTGTTTGGCAGAAAGCGCGCGAATGTCACCGGCTCGCGTCAGGAGGGGAAGTGAAGGTGGGACCACAGGGGTCCCGGGTTGCTGCCCCCACGAATACGTGAGCCCCAGGCACAAAATAGTGAGCGAGAAAATAACCAGAGACCCTAGTGCCGACCGGATAGGCATCGCCGCAGCGAGGCTTCCTTGCTTGGTTGTCATCACAGCCCACCCAACCGGCTGGAGTCCGGTTGCCGGCCGCTGGGCGCCGGGGATAGCGCTTCCATGCGCATTCCGGCACACTGCCGCTCCACCATAGGAGCTGCAGCCCATCGGGGGGAAACAATCTGCAAATACAGAAAGTCCCCCCCTCTGGCCCATGAGGCCTTCCTCTATGTTTTCGGCAGAACGCGCAAGAACTTGACGGAAACTACGGGGATTTCTCAGGCTGGGTAAGCTGGCACTTGCGGCATCCTGATGCGGGGTGGGTTATCAACCCCGCCGCGCACCCTCCTCCTCGGCGGGCGGCGCTTTATCGCTATGCGAATACGGGGGAGGTGACGGAGGGCTTTCGCCCCGGGGATTTCTCCACCGTCTGGCGACATAAGTAGAGCGAGGGTTGAGCAGGCTGCGGAAAAACCGCCA
>PMYF01000801.1:15610-18936 GCA_003171295.1 Acidobacteriota bacterium
GCGCCTACGAGTTCTTCCGCAGCCTGTGAAGCCAAAACCTGGAATCAATGGGTTGGAGCAGGCGGAGTCAGGGCGTAGTTGCGAATCGACCCGCCCGCGGCCACACCGATGTGCACGATGGAAATCCAACGCTCGGCGCGATGGTGGCCCGTGCGATGAAAGAGGTAGGATACGCCGATTGACGCCGCCGTGCCCACCAGCTCAATCCCCACAAAGAGGGGCCGGTTATCGACGACGGAGTTGGTCAGCAGCAATTCGTTAATGCCCTGGCCGCGAAAATGCCGCGTGGAAGCATAGTCAAGCATCCGCGCGGCGCCCACTCCGGCAAATAGCCAGGCGTTCTCGGGGTCCCAGAATCGGTGCGGTTGAGCCTCGATTTTCGCACCATGCTGCAGTGCGGGCGTCGCGGGCGTGGCATGGCCCCCCGCGGCCTTGTCCTGCGCGGGCAACACGGTTGAGAAGCCCAAGCAAATCGCCAGGAAGAGGATGGTATCGGTACGTGGCATGGCCTGCATGCTAGCGGGCTGCGAAAAACCCGTCGGGCGGTCATTCTGAGGAGGTCCCCGCGGCGACCGAAGAAGAATCTCGCATTGCCATGAAAATGCGCAGAGCGAGATCCTTCGCTGCGCTCAGGATGACAGCAGAGAAGCGTTTTTCCGCAAGCCTTCTAAAACTCGGTCACTGGACCCTACAAATACTTCACCAGCGCGTCAATGATCTTCTGCGTCCCCTCGTAGGGGTCGCCGATACCCGCGAACTCAGCGGAATAGACGCCTTTGAAACCTGCCGCCTGGGAGATTTTCATGCAGCGTGCAAAATCAAATTTCACGAGCTTGCCCTGCATCTCAGCTCCACCCGGGGTTTCATACCGCGCGTGGCAGACGTGGAAGGCATAAGGGAACAGCAGTTCCAGCCCGTGGTAGCGTGCCTCTTCGGGGAAATTGCCGAAATCCGGCACCGCCCCCACCCACTTCGGCCCCGCGCCCTTGATGATGGCCACGATGTTTTCCGCTTTGCCGGCCACGTTGCCGTGGTTTTCAATCAGCACTTTCACGCCTTTGGATTTTCCGTACTCGCCGAGTTCTTTGTAGGCCGCGATGGGCCGGCTCATATCCGTCATCTTTGTGGTGCCGCCGGGATTGGGGCGAATCGACTGCGAGCCCAGTTCCGCGGCGATGTCGATCCACTTCTTGCGTTCGGTGATTTCCCAACGCCACTGCTTGTCGTCAGGATCGCAGAGCCCTTTGCCGTCCCAGTCGTGGGGATAGTCCACGGGCATGTTGATGACGCGGGCGTGGGCCTTCTGCAGACTCTCCTTCAGGTCGCGGAGATAGGAGGGCTCAGTGGATTCAAAGTGGGCACTGCAGAGTTCAAGGTTGTGGATGTGGTATCTATCCGCAATCAGCTCAGGAAACTTGCGCAGGTCAAGCATCTCTCCCTGTACCTTGGAGCCCATGTCTTTGGTTTGGGGAAAGAAGGCGTGCAAGCTCCAGGTGGTCACGGCGATGCGCCGCAGCTTGTCCGCGCCGGAGCCTTTTGCCTCATTGCCCGCCGCGCGGGGGAGATTAAATTGGGAAGCCGCGCCCGCGGCCAGCGCGCCGGCCGCCGCGTTGCGAATGAAAGTTCTCCGGTTCATGGGATTCTCCTCTGTCAGATTTTGGCGTTTAGCTGCCGTCACCTACTACAGCGCAATGCGTCGCTGACGCGGGGGGCAGCGATTCACCTCGCCGCCCCCCTGACAGGTTGCTGAAGAACCCCTGGGCTGTGTCATTCTGAGCGTAGCGAAGAATCCCAGTATTTGTGGAATCGAGCAAATACTGAGATCCTTCGTCGCCTGCGGCTCCTCAGGATGACACTTCGACGAGTTTTTCAGCAACCCCCGGATCCTCACAGATACTTCAACAATTCATCCAAGGTCTTCTGGATGCCGACGTAGGGGTCGCCCGCGCCCTCGTATTCAATCGAATAGATTCCCTTGAAGCCCGCCCTCTTTGAAGCTTCAATGGCTTTGGGGAAATCGTATTTCTTCTCGACGCCGTCCGCACCGATGTCGAGCCCCTTGGCGTGGGTCACGACCTTCGCGTACGGGTAGAGCAACGCCAACCCCTTCTCGCGCGTCGCCTCATCCGGGAAGTTGCCCATATCGGGCAGCGCACCCACGTGCGAGAGGCCCACCAGCTTGAAGAGCTTCACCAGTTCTTCCGGGTGCTCGGAGCCTACCCCGCCGTGATTCTCGATGATCACGTGCACATCCTTGGGTGCCGCGAAGTTCACCAGCGCCTTGTAGGATTCGGCGGTTCGTTCCAGGTTCTTGGGGTCCATCGTGCCGGGATCGCAGCGCACGGATTTCACGCCCAGGAAGTGCGCCACGTCGATCCATTTCTTGTAAGCATTAATGGCAAAATCGCGCTTTCCCTTGTCGGGATCGGAGAGGCCTCCCTGGCCCCACAACTCCTCAACGTCCACGGGCATGTTCACAATCGCCGACCGGGTGTGGACGAGGCGGCCCTTGATCTCCTGCAGATAGCTCTGGTCGGAAGAAGCAAAGTGCGTGGTGCAGAATTCGAAGTGATGCACCTTGTACTTGTTGACAATCAACTCGGGAAAATCCAGCAGGGCGAGCATCGGGCCGGGCAGATTGAATTCCTTATCGCGCGTCGACTGAAAGTAGTTATGAAGGCTCCAGGTGGAAATTGAAATACGTTCCAGCTTGGCGGCGGCGCTGGTAGCCGAGGCGTGCCCCTGCGTGGCCTGGGCGAGCGCATTTCCGCGCTGCAGCAAGCCTGCGGCAGCGGCGCCTCCGGCCAGGCGAGTCAAGAAATCACGACGAATCATATTTCCTCCTTTTGGGTGAGGGCTCAGAGAGTGTCCTCAGGAAAGCGTGCCTATTATAACTCCGGTTCCGGGCACGGCGAGGGCAGTTCTCCGAAACCCTTGCAACCGACCTCACGCACCACGCGAAAGCCGTAATCTGCATACTGGAAGGCCGGGGGAATGCTGGAGCGCGCGGCCAAACGGCTCACCTTGATGTGGTGCCGCCAAGAACCGCCCCGCGAGGCGCGGCGGTCGCCGGCCTCAGGCCCGCGAGGATTACGTTCTGGCGATTGCGCGTAGTAATCAGGCTGGAACCAATCCGCGCACCACTCATGTACGTTTTCGCAAAGGTCATATATCCCATAAGGATTGGCATCGTCCTGCCCGACCGGCAGCGGCCCACGCACCTCACCCCCCCAACGCCTCTGATATTCCGCTCGCACCAGCGGTGCCTCGTCGCCCCAGGGGTAAAGATGGCTCTCGACGACGCCGCGCGCGGCACGCTCCCATTC
>PMYF01000099.1 GCA_003171295.1 Acidobacteriota bacterium
GAAGGCGATGACATCCTGATGGCGATGGCGCGGGAGCTGGTGACGGAAAAGGGCATCGGGGAAAGTGCTGACGCCGTCTGGAAAAAGCTGGTCGAGAAGCAGGCGGAAGTGTTTGGAGTTCGGCCCGTGGAGACTCCAAGATCGGAAATTGGACCCGAACCCAATGCCGGTGATCTACGGCAAGCCGTCATCCCGCCACCAGTACCGATTCCGGCAGTTGTCACGCAACTTCTGATGTTCGGCATGTCATGCGAAGCGGTGCAGCAGCAAAATGCTCCATGCCGGCCATCGATTGTCGCCTCGGCATCAGACCAACTTGAGTTGTTCCAAAACTGATTGTGAGCCGACCTGTATCCAGCGAAGTCCCGCCGTTAAGATGCTGCCCTCATCCTAGGCGGCTTTCCTAAGTAGCCAAAAGGAGGTGGACCTATCTCAGCCCTTCTTCCAACAACTACGCACGCAGTTAGTGCCCCTCCATGATACATAGGCCGTGCTTGCCAGCTATTCCGCTGTCTCGAATAGGTGTAGAACTTTTCTGGGAGCCGACTTTGAGGCCGATCCTTGGGCCGGGACCGCAACGAGCCCGCCCACAAATACTTGCAACAGATCCAGCCAGGCGGTGAGGTTCCCCGGGATTCCGATTGCGCCGCGCCCAAGCATCAACTGTGTTGAGACGGATTGACGGGCACTCCGACGTAAATCCACATGTCCTGGGTACTGAACGCAAGCTGACCTGCTCGGTATAGCCCGAACGGGTCGAGTACGACATCGATGATTTTGGGGTTGTCACGAACATGCGCTACTCGAATAATCACATATACTGAATCGGAGCTCTCGTGGCACTCTCTAGCCTTTTCCCATTCTCTTGCCGACATCGGGAACGGCTCCGTCCCGTCACCTGAAGAAGCCTTGACTTCCAGGCAGCACGCGGGTCGATCCGAACGCATGGTCAGACGGCCATCGACATCCCGAAACTCGAAGTCGAATCCCAAGGAGTCATCGCCAACTCCTTCCAGTCCATAGAGTTTTCGATTACATGACCTCCAAGCTCGTTCATCAAAGCCCGGCAACGCTAACCGTAGATGTTCGTAAACGTAGGCCTCGCCGAGCAATCCGGCCAGTTCCTTGTCTTTCTTTGTTCCAAAACTTCCTCCACCACCACCGCCCCCGCGCGGCTTCCCTTCCCGAGACGGGACCGAAGCTTTAGCGCGGGTAACATTAGCCATCCCTCCGTCGAGGGTTTGCTTCCCTGCCATGATCTTCAATTGCTGACCAATGATGCCGGTCGTCCCGCACAGCAGGTCCTTCTCAATGTCGTCTTCTACCTGGCTTTGCCCGAGCACTATAATCGTACGTTTTGGAGCAGGAGGCCTTTCTGGTGCTCCGACTGTGGTCAACTCTTTGAACCTTGCGACTAGCTCATTCGCCGGTGCGGGATCGCGGAAGACTCGCTCATCAGACATGCGCTGAGCCGTCTTGGGGGCCTTCACGAGTAGCACTCTTTGAATAGCGGTCATCACGGAGAAGCAGTTTGCATACCAGCCATTAAGCAGTAACGTGACTCTTGCATCTGATCGAACCTCCTGTATGGACAACGGCTCGCCAAGAATCGTCGCAAGAGCCAACGCGACAGTCATCAGCCCCTGGAATCTGTCCTCTGCGTCTCGACCCCTCTTGCCTTCATCATCGTCGCGGTAGACACGAACGTCACGGGAAGGCGCATCATCCAGATCCACCTTGTCGAGGGTTCCTTTCGCTTGATCGATTATCACGGCCAGTCTGCGCTCCAGGAGATCCACACCGGAGATCCCCGCGTACTCGCGTAATATCTTCTGAACGCCGCGCAGCAGGGTGGTCAGCAATTCATCCAAACCCTCACTCCGGCAGCCCACTTCGTCGGGGGGATCAAGGAATCTGTTGTCCCTCAATATGGACTGGAGTTCCGTCGGTGAAGCTGTTACCGACCTGGCGACACAGGTCTTAAGCAGTGCCACGACCTCATTACCTGCATCACGCCAAGCCTTGACCTTGTGCGTAAAACGCCACGGTGACATTCCGAGAGCGGCGCGGGCTTCTTGCCACAACTCCGACTTTAACTTCGCCGCAGACATTATGGTAAGGGCGGCCTCTTCTTCCGAGCTTCCCAAGACCGCCGCAAAGTCGTCAGCCAAGTCCATCGTTCCGATCCATTCGCACAACAGCCGGACGCTCCTAGCATTCACATTCCATTCTTGTTCGAACAACATGACCGGTTGCTGCCCGTAACGCAAAAACCATAAGGCCAACACCACTGCTCGGAAGTGTTTGAATCTCTCGCCCGACGATAGGCCAATGGCAGCATCAACGTTTTCACGTTGCACGCTTGATATGTGACGATCAGCAAGGAACCTTCCGGGGCTTCCCTTCTCGAGTTCTTTGCTGTAGGCTGCCCATGTGTCGCGATAGCTAAGACCGACGAGCATCCATGTGGCCTCGACCTTCTCAGGGTCAGAAATGCCTGAGGCAACTTGCAGAAGCTGTGTGGTTCCGTCATAGAAGTAAGGCGTCGGTGACTCTGGTGGGAAAGAGCCAAATACAAGAACTGCCTTTTGGAACAGACGCCAGATGCTCCTGAAGCCTTGATCATTGGGATCGGTCTCCTGCCGACCCGCATAGGCAACCAGGCAAGCAAGATCACTAGCCACGGAATGTTGCGGGAACCGTACCGCCAGCCAATCCAAAAGCGGCAAACGCCCAAGATGCGTATCTTCCACGAAACGACTGTCGACCGGGGCCATGCTAGTAAAAATGACTGCCGACTCCCCTAACTGCAGGCGGAGTTCGCCAACCAACCCCTTAAACGCGTGGCGAACGTCCAAGGGCCAGATCAGGGCATTGTCGAACCCATCGATAAAACGAGCACGCACTGGGTCGTCATTAAAGTATGCTGCAGAAACCATGTCGCCCCGAACTCCGACGGCCTGCCTGTTACGTTCCAGGGGAAGACAGAGGGCCTTGAGGGAGGGTAAAAGGGAGACGTTCCTGACATAAGACGACTGCAAATGTCGAAACAAGTCCTCCGCGAGTGCCAACGCTGTGGTACGGGTTTCGGAATCAAAGCTTGCGCAGGCGTTGCCCAATTGGTCTATCGCGTACAGCACGCGACTCGTAGGCGCAGTCTGGAGCGTGGTAATGCCGATGCGTTCAAGGAGTCGCTCAGCTGCGTTGTACGGTGCCTCGACTATGTTCAACAGTCCAAACCGTCGCCCAGCCAACCCGCGTTGCTGTCCGTCCAATCGCCACGCATCTGCCACACTGACGATGCCCCGATGTGTGGGGATGACTTTCCACTTATTGACGGAAATCGTATGGACCCATAACGAGGGAACCTCTTTCGCGTCCGCATGTGGTCGATCCTGCCGCTCCAAGGATGCCGTTGTAGAGTTTTCATAGGTCTGAGGGCGGAGCAGCATCAAGCGCATAATAGCTGGACGGCTGGCCTCCCGCTCCAGTCCGTCGATCCAGGTGATTGGACGATAATCGAACGGTTGACCACTTGCAGTTAGGGCCGGACGCATGCGTGTTGCCTCTAGGTACGGTCTCCAAAACGGCTCAGCATGTGGAATGGGGCTCCTGCCATATATATTTATGGCGAGCTCGGTGTATGATTCGCTCGTGAGCGGTGCTATTCGGGGCACAGCACGAGGTCGGAGAATCTTCGGGGACCGACTTACGCCCAAAACTTCCAACGCGCCAATCCAAGCATCTCGGTCTTCAGACGAAAGTCCGAGCCCGCTCGCAAAGTCCACCCACGGAATAAGCAATGAGGCCTATCCATTTCGCTCT
>PMYF01000570.1 GCA_003171295.1 Acidobacteriota bacterium
ATCCTCTCCGCCTACAGCGGTGACCTGGACATCGTCTGCCCGCCTTCCGCTTCCTTCGAGCTGAATGAGAAAACCGTGCGCGGCAAGGTGATCAACTCACTGCCCATCAAGCGCCGGCGGGAGTCCGCCTCGCCAATGGCCTCCTCCAATAGCCTTCTGGGAACCCATAACACGGGCAAGGCCACGCTGGAGCTCACCTCCTTCAGCGGCACCATCCGCATCCGCCCGCAGATGTAAACCGCGGGTGCTGGAGTGGAAAACGAATCCCGGAGGGTCGCGCCCCTGGCGCGGATGCCCTGGCACGTAGCGCAGAGTATTGCGCAGCAGCGCAATACTCTGCGGTTCGTCGTTCCGGTTCGTCCGCATCACCATCTGCCACGGACCGTGCCATGATACGTATTTCACCTGTGAGCGGTCGTTATCGACAGTGCAAGCCGCAGAGTTTGAACTGCACAAACTTTGCGCTACCTACTCGTCGGTGCTGGTCATGGACCGTTTCCCGTGATCGCACACATCGCAAAAACCGCGATGTATGCGCCACCCGCGTCCCCCCGGCTCGGCTAGCCGTTGCCGCCTGAATCGGGTCGGCCCGGCCTAGACGGTAGTATCCACCCGCGGAAATAGTAGACGACCGCGACAACAGGGGGGCCGACGACGATCGCGGTGACGTAAAGGCCCGGCAAGTGGCTCTCAGAGAGGAGACCAAATCTAGCGGCGTAGTGGAGCAGGAAGATCGAACCGCACACCAAGAAGGCACCCAACGTTACGAAAAATGGCCTCCAATCCCCGCGTGTTGCAGGTCCGGTTTTGAGGGAGCAAGAGAAGAAGGGGGCTGCCAGGGCAGCGAGCAGCAAATAAAGCAACCATGGCGTAACTAAGTCATGATGGGGTATCCTGAGCCAAAGATGTGCGGGACCCCAAAGCGCAGTCCCCCCGATCAGACCACCGGCCACATACCGAACAGACGAGACCAACAGTTGGTTTGAATCTCGCATAAATCACTCCATGCCACCTTAGTGCCCGAAGTTCTCGAAAGACGGGATCGGGGCTGGCGCAGAGCGCAGCTCTGCGGTTCGTAGGTTTTCCATGGCAGGCGTTATAATACTTTGCGTCATGCCTGTGTACCGGCGTTATTTCGACCCCGGGCAACTGCAGTTCATCACCAGCAGCACTTATCGGCGCGTGAAGCTTTTTGATAGCGAGCGTTTCCGGCGCGATTTTGTCGACGTGCTGCGGCAACTCCGCGAGCAGTGGGGCTTCCTGCTGATCGGCTGGGTTGTGATGCCCGAGCACTTTCATCTTCTCCTCCAACCGCAGCCCGCCGAGAGCACCACCCGCATCCTGCAAGAGTTGAAAAAGCAGACGGGCCTACGGGTAATCTCGACGCTCGGCGCGAATCGCCAATATCCTTGGTGCGCGAAGGTTCTCACGTGGCTCCGCCTGCCGCCCACCGTCCATAGCGATTCACACTATCGGGTCTGGCAGCGGCGCTTCTACCCATTCAATGTCTATAGCCCGAAGAAGCGTCTGGAGAAGCTCAACTACATGCACGGCAACCCCGTCAGACGAGGGTTGGTCAGCTCTCCCGAGCAGTGGCCGTGGTCGAGCTTTAGGTTCTATTACCTTCAGGATTTTTCCCTCCTGCGTATGGATCGAGTTGATTGAGTCCATAGGATGTTCAAATCATAGCCTCCGCGCCTCGCAGAGCTGCGCTCTGCGCTTCAGCGTGCCATATTAGCGCTGGTCGTGCCCACCCACAAACGCCATTTTGCGCCGGGACAGCTGCAATTCCTGACCAATAGTACCTATCGCCGCGCCAAGCTTTTTGAGAGTGATCAAATCGCCTGACTTCAGCCGTGTCTGTGCGCCGCAGAGTTGCGCTCTGCGATAGGGCGGGAGCTGGTTTACGCCGAGGTTTCGGGCGATTGTTCTGTCGTCCAAGACTTATGCCTACTGGTAGGCAGAAAATCGCGGTGCCCCCTTTACAAGCCCCTCTCGATTGTGCACACTCTATAGGTGTGGGCGTACGCGCGCGGCAACAACCACACATCCGCCTGCCGCCACTGCTTACAAGTTGCGCCAGCGGCGACGCCGCCACTATAATCTCAGCCGAACCTGGTTGGGGGTGAGACCCCGTCGCGGAATGAGCCGGCAACGTCGAAAACTGATTTATCTCCTGGGCTTCATGGGAAGCGGCAAGTCTACGGTGGGCAAGCTGCTGGCGACGAAGCTGGGCTGGCCGTTCATCGATCTGGACACGGTGATCGAAGCCGGACAAGGCTTGAGTATCCGCGCGATTTTCGAGAATTCCGGAGAAGTCTTTTTTCGCCAACTGGAGCGCGCGGCGCTTACCGAGACCTCGAAGAGTGAGCCTGCGGTGATTGCCCTGGGCGGGGGAACGTTCGCGCAGCCGCCCAACGTGGACCTCATTCGGGAGACGGGCGGCATTACGGTTTGGCTCGACTGCCCGGCGGAAGTTCTATGGGCGCGTTGCGAAGGCATGGACAATCGTCCGCTCTTCCGTAACGCCGAGTCATTCCGCCGCCTCCTCATGGACCGCCTGCCTTATTACCGACTCGCTGACTTCCGCGTCTCCACCCAGGGGCTAGAATGCGCCGGGGTGGCCGAGCAAATCCTGCGCTTGGGGGCCTTTTGATCTGCCGCGGAAATAGCCGTCCTCCCCTCCTGCTCCAGGAGAGGAACTGCGCGGCGCAATCTCATGCTTGGCGGGTGCAGCCCATCGACAAGAGAAACGGAAAGGAGCCTCCACTGGCCTCGCTAAAATACTGCCCACTGCTGATAGCCATTCTCGTGGTGTGGACAGGAGCCTTGGCCACCCGGCCTGTCGCGGCGCAAGCCTCGGGCGCCCCCCACGCTGACCTGAACGACCGCGGCACTTTCGAGCTTTACGCCGCCGGCAAGAACATCGGGACTGAGAAGTTCGAAATTCGCACCCGGCCGGATGCGGTTGAAGCCATGGGCGAGATTCATCTGCGGGTAGAACAGGACGGCAAGACCTTGGAGATAAGAACGTCTCCCAGTCTCGTGCTCGACCTGCAACTCCACCCCCTCTCCTATACCTGGAGCCAGAAAGGGGCGCAGTCATCTCAGATCAGCGTCGACTTCCGTTCCTCCCCGGCGCGCACGCGCTTGAAGACGGCGAGCGGGGAGGAGAAGCGCGACTTCAAGCTCCCCAAGGATGTCCTGGTGCTTGACGACAACGTCCTCCATCACTACCAATTGGTCGTGGACCGGTACGACCAGGCGGCGGGGGGAAAACAAACTTTCCAGGCCTTCATTCCGCAGGAAGCCCTGCCGGGGGTGATTACCATGGAACAGGCGGGTACGGGGCCCGTCACCGTGGAGGGAGTAACCCTGACCCTGCGGCATCTGGTCCTCACCACCGAGTTGGCCCACGTCGACCTTTGGATTGACGACCAGGCCCGCCTCCAGGTCGTCTCCGTGCCGGAGGCGCAGTTTCAGGCTGTCCGGAAGAAGTAAGCCATGGACAACATTCTGGTCACGGGCGGCGCCGGGTTCATCGGATCCCACTTCGTGGAGCGCCTGCTGCGGGAAGGAAAGCGCGTCGCCATCGTTGACAACCTGGATGATTACTACGACCCGGAATGGAAGCGCGCGAACCTGCGTGAAATCGGGGCGAGCGGGAGTTTCGAGTTCTACGCGACCGATATTCGCGATGCCGAGAAGCTCCGTGCAGCATTTGAGAGCTTCCACCCGGAGGCGGTGGTGCACCTGGCAGCGCGTCCAGGAGTGCGTGCCTCGTTCCTCGAACCCGACGCCTGCGTTTCGGTCAACGTTGATGGCACCGCCCGCCTGCTGGAGGTCAGCCGGCAAAGCGGTGTCCGGCGGTTCGTCTTTGCCTCTTCGAGTTCCGTTTACGGGAGCGAGAACCGCGCCCCCTTCACGGAAGACGCTTGCACAACTCATCCCCTCTCGATCTACGCGGCCACCAAGGTGTCCGGTGAGGCCATGGCTTTTACTTACTCCCAGACCTATCCGCTCTCCGTGGCTTGCCTGCGTCTGTTCACCGCTTATGGACCCCGCCAGCGGCCCGACCTCGCCATCCGCAAATTTGGAGGCCTGATCCTTGCCGGGGCAGAGGTACCGTTCTTCGGCGATGGCAGCTTGCAGCGCGATTTCACCTATGTCGACGACATCGTGGACGGGATCGTGCGCGCCCTCGATGTTCCTGGTCCATTCGCCGTCTTCAACCTGGGGAATTCACACCCGGTGCGCCTGGACTACATGGTGGAAACCCTGGCGCAAGCGCTCGGCAAGACGGCTCGGCGAAAATTCCTGCCTGTGCCGGCCGGGGAAATGCCCCTCACTCATGCCGACCTCTCCAAGGCGCGCCGGATCCTCGGCTACTCGCCCCAGGTCAGCTTCGAAGACGGAATCCAAAGATTCGCCCAATGGCTCAAAGCCCAGCATTAGGATTGCCCCGAAGGACTCCATTCCCAACCTGCTCAAGGACTAGCCTACTGGCGTGGCGCAGGGGTTTGGTCTTTAGATTCGAGAGGGGAATGACAAATTGAGATCGACCCTGGGGAGATACGGTTCGAGGAGGTCAGAAAACACACGAGCGGCATCCGGGTTGTCTATCGGATGCCGCTCGCCGTCAAAAGTTAGCTGGACAGCTTTCGTACGCCCGAACTACATTGTCGGGGCGTTTGTGTTGGGGCAAGGCTGGCCGGCAGGCGGAATATACGGGCTGTCGGGCAATCCCGTAGTGACCGCGTTTAAAGTGCAGCCCGCCAGGAATGCCGCTTGTGCCGCGGCGGCTGTCGCCGCTTGCGCATCGGCATCCGCCTGCTGTGCGGTCGCGTTGGCCGCGTTTGCTGCCGCGGTCGCTGCGTTCCCTGCGGCAGTCGCCGCGTCCGCAGAGTTCTTCGCCCCGTTGGCTCGGCTAATTCCGACGCCCGCCAGCACCGCAGCGGTTCCACCGGCGGCCACGGCTGCGATGTCCCAACCATTGCCCCCGCCGCCCCAGCCGTTCCCGGTGCCCTTCTTGGCATCAGCGGTCTTGGGTGCAATCACGATGGTCTGGCCCTTGGCCACATTCTTGGTTGTACCGCGATCGTTAACCTGCAGCGAGCCTTCCTTGGCGCTGATGACAACGGAGCCATTCAGCATGGCCACCTCGCCCAGCGTCTTGAAACCCGCCGCGGGTACAACGGAAACATCGCCGGCCTTCACGCGCACTGACGTCCCCTCATTGGGATGAAACATGGAGACGCTTCCTTGGCTGAGCAGCACGGTAACTTCGTTGGCATCCTTCAAGAAAGATGCGACCGTGTCGCGCCCAAACACCATGCGGCTGGTGTTGCCAACGGCGACCACAGCCACGCCATCTCTCACTTGCAGGCTATCACCACTGAAGATCGTGGTATTGGGGAGAAGTGACTGGCCGCCTACGGTTGCGTTCATGCTGCCGGCCACTGACCCGATCACTGCGGAACCGGCAAGCGCCGGCACGGAGGCAACCACCCCCAGAAGGAGCGAAAGCAGGACGACTCTCAATATGGTGTTCTTGGTGGACATCAGTAAAACTCCTTTTTGGCTCGGGCACATGAACATCTCCCGCAACCCAACGGTATACTCTGTTGCTCATTCGCTATCGGCGTACATTATATTTGGGTAATTTCCCTTGTCAAGGTTTTTTTGTAGAAAAGCGAGATTTTCTTGAGAGGCTCCCCGCCCCCACGCGGGCTTACGACTTACTCTGACAATTCCTATAAGTCATTACAAATAAAGGTATTGCGAC